>JBKJQV010000109.1:0-3121 GCA_046593815.1 Sediminibacterium sp.
AGTATTGGCTTATATCAACAATTCGATTTACATCCTGGGAAATTGATTAATAATGTACCCATTCAATCTGGGTTACGTTTTTATTATTGGACCCAAAGTTTTGGTAGATATACTGGCGAAAATGTTTACCATGAAATGAGCTATTTTACTTTTCTCTTTGAAAATATGTTATGGAGTTTTTTGCCTTGGATTGTATTTTTTTTAATAGGAATGTTTTTTAGTTTTAAAGAAATAATAAAGCAAAAGTTCAAACTAAATTATGACCAAGAATTTATTACAACTGGAGGGTTTGTATTAACTTATTGCATTCTTGCAAAAAGCCAGGCACAATTACCACATTATATTTTTGTTGTTTTTCCATTGGCATCTATAATAAAAGCAAGAATTTTATATGCTTTGTTTTTTACCGATCAATTAATTAAATGGCGTAAGCCATTAATGATTTTTCACTCAATAATATTTTTTTTGTTGTGGTTGGTTTTAATAGGATTAATGTGGGTTCCTTTTAAAGAAATTTCATTTGTAATAACTATATTAGTGTTGGGTGGATTTATAATTTTCTTATGGTACTTGTTTTTAAAAAAATGGAATGTTCCTACAATAATTTATTTAGCTTTTTTTACAATTATCAGTGTAAATATTTTTCTAAATATTGCATTTTATCCTAATTTGCTTAAGTATCAAATGGGCAATGATGCAGCATCTTTTATAAATGCTAAACGATTCAATAAAAACTCAATCTATTTATTTGGTATATATAATAGCAATGCCTTGCACTTCTATGGAAAGCACGTTTTTATTAACATCGAAAACGTGAAAGATTTAAATGCAAATCAAATAATTATTACCAATAAAGACAGTGCAACAATGATTAATAAACTTTTTCCGAAGAGCAAAATTCTACATGAAGGCAATCAATTTTCTGTATCCCAATTAACTGCTGGCTTTTTAAACCCTTCTACCCGAAATGCTGATATGCCAAAGTACGTAATCATCAATCTTGGTGGTAAACCATCAATTCCCTAAAATTTCGTAGTTTTACTGACATGACTGAGGTTTTAATAATACTTTTTTTGGTAATCTTGAATGGTTTATTTTCTATGGCCGAAATAGCCCTTGTATCTGCAAGAAAGGCAAGATTGGAAGCGCAAGCAGCTAAGGGAGATGAGGATGCAGCAAAAGCATTGAATCTTGCTAATCACCCTGATACTTTTATATCAACGGTTCAACTAGGGATTACATTAATTGGCATATTAATTGGTATTTTTTCTGGCGACACTTTTAAAATACCATTAACCGATTGGTTAAAACAGTTCGATTTTATTGGAAAGTATAGTAGCTCAATTGCAACTATAATTATTGTTATTGTTATCACTTTTATTTCTTTGGTAATAGGAGAATTAGTTCCTAAAAGAATTGGGTTAAGTAATCCAGAAGGGATTGCAAAATTAGTTGCAGGCCCAATGCGTTTTTTAAGTTCGATTACTTTCCCAATTATTTGGCTACTGAGTAAATCATCTCATTTAATTGTACGATTAATTAATATTAAAACCAGTGATAGTCAAGTTACAGAAGAAGAAATAAAAGCCATTATTAGCGAAGGAACTGAACAAGGTACTATTGAAGAAGCTGAACAAGAAATTATTGAAAGGGTATTTCATTTGAGTGATAGAAATATTACTTCTTTAATGACGCATAGAACAGATATTGAATGGATTGAAGGGAATAAAAAAATTTATGAAACTAGAGATGAGCTTAAAGATTTGATTCATTCGGTTTATCCGGTTTGTGAAGATG
Organism: Sediminibacterium sp.; assembly: GCA_046593815.1. GTDB lineage: Bacteria > Bacteroidota > Bacteroidia > Chitinophagales > Chitinophagaceae > Sediminibacterium. The sequence goes on from JBKJQV010000109.1 coordinate 1,798, forward strand.
ATATTGATCATATAAAAGGAGTGGTTTCAATAAAAGATCTTTTCTCTGGCGATGCAAATGCAACAGTATTCTCTATAATGCGCGAAGCCATGTATGTGCCTGAAAATAATTCTGCGTACCAAGTACTTGAAAAATTTAAGCAAACAAAAATTCATCAGTGTTTTATTGTTGATGAATATGGATCTGTTCAAGGTCTTATGACATTAAATGATATTCTTGAAGCTATAGTGGGAGATATACCACAAGAAGAAGACGAAGAGTATGAAATAATTGAACGAGCTGATGGTAGTTTTTTGATTGATGCCCAAATTCCTTTTTACGATTTTTTAAGTCATTTTGATAAAACAGAATGGATGGAAAAATGGGAACAAGACTTTAATACACTTGCTGGCTTTATTATTTATCATTTAGAGAAAATTCCCAAAACAGGTGATCTATTAACTTGGGAGTCATTTCATTTTGAAATAGTAGATATGGATAATAATAGGATAGATAAAGTACTCGTTACAACGTCTGTTCCAATGGTTCAAAAAAATAATTAAAAATCGAAACTAGTTGTTCGTTGCGTTTGGTCTAATTTGTAGCTTTTTTCTTGTCTTTTGTTTTTTATATGAAAAATATTGGTTTGTGATTTTTCAAAATCATACAATAAACCACAATTAATGTCAATTTTTTTTATTTCTTTTACACCCTCTACTTCAAAATAAGTCCAGGTACTTTCTTTTATAATTTCATAGCCAATATATTTTATAGAAACTGGTTGACCATTAATTTTTAATTGTAAATTCTTACCGATATAGTTGGTTAATTCTTTACCATTTTGTAATTTATTGTTAGGTTGATATAAGTCTATTTTTGCTGAACTGTATTTTTGTAGAGTTTTTTCTAAGTCTTCAGTAAAAATGCGAATGCTAATTTCAGCAGTGTTTTCTTTTGAATTATGTTCAATATCTATAACTGAAACAAAAAACGGATGTACCAAAGCAATTGAGCTAATTAGTAACCACTGAACCAATGTATTTGCCATTCAACCATCATTTTTTAATATTGCAAATGTCGTGATTAATTTAACTCTCTCAATATGAATAATTTTTCAATGTATTTTCAAATTGGCTTTCAGCATATTGCCGATTTGCGCGGAATCGACCATATTCTATTTATCGTTGCTCTATGCATCCGCTATCAATTTAGCGACTGGCGAAAATTACTCATTTTAGTAACTGCCTTTACAATTGGGCATTCCATAACGCTTGCGCTGAGTGTATTTGAGCTGATTCATTACTCTATTAAGTAGATAGAGTTTCTTATACCTGTAACCATCGCA
>JBKJQV010000117.1:0-13108 GCA_046593815.1 Sediminibacterium sp.
GCTTCTTCATTATTAAAAAAACAGGTAACTTTTTTATAACTGAAATTGAATACTTGTGAAATTGATTTTATTTCATAGAAAATGTCGTTCCAATCGTCGTTTACTCCTTTATCAAGACTAATTAACTCAAAAGCAATAATGTCACCTGTTAATGCAGATTTTGCAATACATACAAGTTCGTCATTGCCAAATTCTATAATCAATTGATGTTCACTAATATTAATGATATCATCGCTATAAATCCCTATTTTTTTTCTAGCCATTCTTACAAATTACGTACAATAATATATAAAATTATCATCTATTCAATATTAGGTCTTGTTCAGGCTTCAATTTACTACCTTTACTTCAAATATGGGCGTTTCAAATTCTCCTTTAAATTTACAAATAGCTACAGGTAACAAACAAATTCTTCAAATTGCTTTGCCCATTTCTGCTGCAATCATTGTTCCGCAGATTAATTTTATTACCAATAATATTTTTTTAAGCGGATTAGGTCAAAGAGAACTTGGAATAGCAGGAATAACTGGTGTTTATTACCTTCTTTTTGCTGTAATTGGAATTGGACTGAACAATGGTTTACAAGCACTTATTTCGAGAAGAGCTGGAGAAAATAAAATAGATGAAATTGCTACTATCTTTTGGCATGGTGTAAGAATTGCATCAGTTATAGCTTTAATGGGCATTTTACTTACTTGGTTTATTGCTCCAACAGTACTTAAATGGTCTTTGCATGATGCTGAAGGTATTAAAATTGCAATTAGTTTTCTATCAATAAGAATTCTAGGACTGCCAATCTTATACGTATATCAAATGCGCAATGCATTATTGGTTGGTACAAATCAGAGTAAATACCTAATACTTGGAACAGCTACTGAAGCACTATTGAATATTGTTCTTGACTATGGGTTTATATATGGCAAATTAGGCATGCCACGCTTAGGGTTCAATGGAGCTGCTTACGCATCAATTATTGCTGAACTGGCTGGGTTATTAGCTGTTTTTGCTGTAATCAAAACAATTGGGATCAGCAAACAATTACAGCTCTTTAAAAAAGTACAATATCAAAAAAAATACATACAATTAATATTGGTTCAGTCCTACCCACTCATTTTGCAACACGCAATTAGCATCATGAGCTGGGAATATTTTTATATACTAATTGAACATCATGGTGCTAGAGACCTAGCTATTTCTAGTACTATGAGAAATCTGTTTGGTTTTTTTGGTTGTTTTACTTGGGCATTTGCAGCAACCACTAATACTATGGTGAGTAATGTTATAGGTCAAGGTAAAAAAGAAGAAGTAATTCCTTTAATCAATAGAATTCTAAAATGGAGTGTTGGATTTGCAGTAGTTGTTTTTATAGTTATCAATATTTCTCCAAGAACATTCTTAAACATTTATAGCCAAGGTGAAGATTTTGTTGTTGCTGCTATACCGGTCATGAGAGTTGTTTCTTTTGCTATGGTAATGATGTCTATTGCTGTTGTTTGGGTTAATGCAGTTACAGGTACTGGCAACTCAAAAATGAATTTGTATACTGAAATTGCTACAATTATATTTTATATTATTTATGTTTATATAGTACTCGAAAAGTTGAATTTACCTATCACTTGGGGATGGGCAAGTGAATGGTTATATTGGAGCATAATGTTATTGCCATCTTATTGGTATATCCAAAGTAATAGATGGAAAAAAATAATAATCTAACCTTTTAATTGTGCAACCAAATCAATGTATTGTTGCATTGCTTCTTCTTTTGAAAGTCCTTTTAATTTAGCCCATGCTTCATGCTTAAATTTGGCTACAAAATCAAACATGTTTGCAGGCCCACTATCACAATTATCGCCTTCGGTTCCTTGCTTAAATAATGAATATAATTTTAATAAAGTCTCATTATCTGGTTTTGCGGTTAATGATTTACTGTTTATTATTGCTTGCTCAAATAACTCTTTTAATTCCATATAATTTATTTTATTGTAAAGATTCTAGCATCTTTGCCCCTTCAGCTTTAATTACTATGTCTTCTGAACTTCTATTGGGCAATTTAATCAACTTATTTAAAACTTCGATGGCATTTGCTGGTCTACGAGCCTCTTTGTAAGCTTTAGCAAGATCTAAATAATTGGGTGCAAAATATGGCTCAATGGTTTTACACTTTTCCATGTAGGAAATCGCTTTTTCAAGATCACCATCAGGCAAGCCTCCATAAAATAATTTTACTGCTACTTTTTTTAAACCAGATAAAGTTACCATTTCATAATGCCATTTACCTAATGTATAATTAGCTTTAGCATGATTTGGATTGATTGCAATTGCTTTATCGGCATAGTTCTTAACATCTTTTACGTAGGTTACAATTTTTTTATTTTCCGACTCAATATCAATTAATTTTCCGGTACTCATTGCCATAGCGTAATTGGCATCAGCACTATTTGGCTCTGATTGTATTGCTCTGTTTGCAAAACCTAGTGCAGATTCATAATATAGTCTTTTAGCATTTTTATCTTTCTCCTTCCCTCCTAGTAATACATTTAACTCTGTTGTTTTGACCAATGCCTTAATAGTTGTTGGGGCAATTATTAAAATCTGTTTGTATTTTTCTAAAGCTTCTGGTTCATTTAATTGTTTTTCTAAATTATCAGCTTCTTTTAATAGGATATTAATATCCTGTGCATTTAAAGAGCTACAATTAAATGTTATTAATAAGCAAACTAAAAGTTGAATTGTTAATTTCATGTTATTCTCTTTCTAATATAAAGGAAACGCCAACCCTTCCTTCAAACGAAGGGATAGGAGGTGTTAATTTATCAATTGATATTTCCACCTTTAATGCTAGAGAAAATCGTGCCAGAATCGATTGGGCAATTTCGGTAATTACTGTTTCTAATAATGGTGTTGCAATAGCCATTCTTTTATCTACTAAATTATATACAGAAACATAATCAATTGAATCTTTTATATGCAACACAGGAATTGAATTGGTATTAACCTGTACATTAATATTCATTTCAAAATGATTACCCAATTTACGTTCTTCTTCATAAATACCATGGTAGGCGAAGAACTGTAAGTTTTTTAAATGTATCTGCAGCAACTTATTATTTTTTAATCCTCTAAAACTATTAACTCATAATTATTAACTCTTAATTCTTAATTCTTAACTTTAAATACCTTTTGTTGTTATATAACGCTCAGCATCTAGCGCAGCCATACAACCGCTACCAGCTGCAGTTACTGCTTGTCTGTAATTTTTATCTTGAACATCACCTGCAGCAAATACACCTTCAATATTTGTTTTGGTTGTTCCTGGTTGTGTTAATATATATCCAGTTTCATCCATTGTTATAAACTCTTTAAAAATATCACTATTGGGGTTATGACCAATCGCAACAAAGAAACCACTAATAGGAATTTCTTGAGTTTCTTGAGTTTGGTTATTTTTTATTCTAACAGCTTCAACTTTTTTCTCCCCTAAAATTTCATCTGTATCTGTATTCCAATACACTTTAATATTCGGCGCATTTAGTACCCTGTCTTGCATTACTTTACTTGCACGCATTTTTTCTTTTCTAATAAACATGTGTACAGTTGTGCATAATTTGGATAAATATAAAGCTTCTTCTGCTGCTGTATCTCCTGCACCAACTATGGCAACTTCTTTGCCTTTAAAGAAAAATCCATCACAAACAGCACAAGCACTTACTCCAAAACCATTTAATCGCTGCTCACTTTCAATACCTAACCATTTAGCTGAAGCGCCAGTACAAATAATTACAGTATCTGCATGAATTTCTTTTTCTTCATCAATCCAAACTTTATGAGGTGTTGTACTAAAATCTACTTTTGTTGCCAAGCCATATCTTACATCTGTGCCCATACGAACAGCTTGTTTTTCAAAATGTTCCATCATTTCTGGCCCTTGTATTCCATCTGGGTACCCTGGATAATTTTCTACTTCTGTAGTAATTGTTAACTGACCGCCTGGTTGAATCCCCTGATACAACAATGGTTTCATATTTGCTCTTGCAGCATAAATAGCGGCTGTATAGCCAGCTGGTCCAGATCCTATAATTAATACATGTACTTTTTCAATTGCTGATTGTTCCATTACTTTTTATTTAGGTATAATAATTTGATTAAATGAATTTGCATATCCGCAAAAAGCTCCTAATGCTCCATTGCTTACATTACCAACAACCACCCCAGGAGAAGAAAATGGATTGCCTACAGATTGATAAGTAAATTCCCAAGTCCGCCAAAAGTCATAGGTAGATTTATCAATATTGCTATACTTTATTAACACAGTATCTCCTTTTTTAAAAAAACCATAATTCTCTCTTTCTAAAGGAAAATTTTTATCTACACCTCTTGGAATATCAACTGTATAAGTTTTACCATCAATAACATCATCGTCAAATACACTATTATTGCCCGGAAAAAATTGTTGAGAATTTACTTTAGTAAAATAGCGAATATAATTACCCAACCCAGGTGGGTCTGTAATTTTTGCAGATATAATTCTAAAACTATCTGTTACAGGCCTATTCGGTACTATCTTATAAAACGTCGAATCGATTTTTTTAGTCAACAAAGGAATAGTAGTAGTACTTGTATAAATCTGTCCATTAAGATCAATCGAAAGTAAATACGACTTCCCAAATGTTCCAATTATAGCGCTCGTTGGCTTTGAAGGATCATTTGAGTAATATACATATTTAAAACCTCCTGGTAATACTTGTTCAAATTGCTTAAGTGTACTAGTTCTTGTTCCATCTGTTAAAGTAACTTTTGCATTTCTTACAAAAGATTTATTTAGATCTGCTGTATCAATAGATTCGAAATAGTTTAATGAATTAGAAAGAACAACTATTGGCTGAGATCCGCTTTCTATTTGCGCATCTACTACTAATTTTGAAGGCAGGTTGGGTGAAGTAATAGTAATACTTTTTTCACAGGCTATGAAACCCATAAAAAAAAGCACAACAAATAATTCAATTGTATATTTCATATAACTATAACAAACAAATCAACAAAAAGATCAACAAAAACGCCCCTGATTTACAGAGGCGATTTATATTTATTACCTCTCAGGAATAACCTGGTCGGTTTATTTCTTAGCCTAAATAAGCTTTTAATGCATTGCTATAACGTGCTTTCTGTAAACGCTTGATTGCACGTTCTTTAATTTGACGAATTCGCTCTTTAGTAAGATCATATTTCATTCCAATTTGCTCAATCGTAACTCCATTCTCTCCATCTAAACCAAAATAAGCATTTACAATTTCAGCTTCTCTAGGACTTAAAGATTTCAAAACCCTTCTGATTTCTTCCCTTAATGAATCTTTCATTACATCTTCATCTGTATCATCAGATCCTTCCAACAAATCTCCCATAGCAACATCTTCTGCTTCATGTACTGGTGCATCTAATGAAGTGTGACGGGTATTGCTTTGAAAAATATTATTAATTTCTGTTTCGCTCATTTCTAAAATCTCAGCAAGTTCTTCGGTTGAAGGCTCTCGCTCATGCTCTTGCTCAAAAGCCATATATGCTTTGTTGGCTTTATTATAAGTTCCAATTTTATTTTGTGGCAAGCGCACTAAACGACCTTGCTCAGCTAAAGCTTGTAAAATAGACTGACGAATCCACCAAACAGCATATGAAATAAATTTAAAACCTTTAGTTTCATCAAAACGCTGGGCAGCTTTAATTAATCCGAGGTTTCCCTCATTAATTAAATCACTTAATGAAAGACCTTGGTGTTGATATTGCTTTGCAACTGATACCACAAAACGTAAATTGGCTTGTACCAATTTATCTAAAGCTCTCTGATCACCCATTTTAATCTTTTGAGCCAAAGTAGTTTCCTCTTCGGGGTTGATCATTGGGATTTTAGAAATCTCTTGTAAATACTTCTCAACTGCTTGCGAATCTCTGTTGGTAATCTGGGTAGCGATCTTGAGTTGCCTCATGTGTAATATTGCTTTTTAGTATAACGACTATTTTACTCCAAATGTTTCAAAAATGCTGTAAAAGGAGCTTAAATTCTTTCCAATTTAATGGAAGCCTGCAAATTTACGATTTTTTCGGTGGAAATTTACAGTTTATCTAGAAAAATTAGGCAGTTTTGCAACCATGATAATAGATTACCGTTCCGATACCCTTACAAAACCTAGTGAAGGCATGTTAGAAGCTATGCATACTGCCAAAGTTGGAGATGATGTTTTTGGCGAAGATCCAACTGTAAATGAACTAGAAAGCTATTCAGCAGCGCTTTTTAATACAGAGTCTGCCTTATTCTGCCCAAGTGGAACCATGACTAATCAAATAGCCATAAAATGCCATACACAACCGGGCGACGAGGTAATTTGTGACCAATTAAGCCATGTTTATCAATATGAAGGTGGCGGTATCGCTTTTAATTCTGGCGCATCTGTTAGATTATTGAATGGCAATTTTGGGAGAATTAACGCTTCGCAGGTTCAAAGTGCCATCAATCCTAATGATGTTCATAAGCCATTAAGTACTTTGGTATCTTTAGAAAATACAGCAAATAGAGGTGGTGGAACTTGTTATAATTTTGCTGACTTTCAATTAATTAAAGAAGTTTGTTTGCAAAATAATTTAAAACTTCATTTGGACGGGGCAAGACTATTTAATGCAATTGTTGCTAAAAAAGAAGAACCTAAAAACTATGGTACTATTTTCGATTCAATTTCTATTTGCTTAAGTAAAGGTTTAGGCGCTCCTATTGGAAGTGTTTTATTAGGCAACAGTCATTTCATCAAAAGAGCTAGAAGATTTCGCAAAGTTTTTGGAGGTGGAATGCGCCAGGCTGGATTTATTGCAGCAGGTGCATTGTATGCAATTAAATACCAAGTAGAAAGGTTAGAACAAGACCATCAACATGCTCAATTAATAGTTGCAGCATTAAGCAAAAAAGATTTTGTAGGAACAATCAATCCTGTTGAAACCAATATTGTTTTATTTGAAGTAAAAGGAAGATTTTCTGCAAAAAGTTTAGAACTACTCTTTGCAGAAAAAGGAATTAAAACTATTGCAATGACGCCTACACAAATTAGAATGGTACTACATTTAGATATTAGTGCAGATATGGTTGCGCAAACAATTAGGGAGATTGAACGCATATAGTTATCTTCACAACCCTGAACTCCTATAGTTTAAGCAGAGATATGTTACCAAGAATAAACCCTACTAATACCCAAGCCTGGTTTTTATTAAAGAAACATTTTGAAGATGAAATGAGCCGCAAACACATGAGAGATTTGTTTGCAACAGAACCAGATCGCTTCAATAAATTTTCGTTGTGTTTAGATCAAATGGTTTTTGATTATTCAAAAAACATCATCAATCAGAAAACATTGCAATTATTATTGCAATTGGCGGAAGAATGCAAATTAAAAGATGCAATTCACGACCTTTTTGCTGGATTAAAAATTAACGAAACCGAACATCGTTCGGTATTACATACTGCACTTCGCAATTTTTCTGATACCTCAATTTTGGTAGATGGAAAAGATATCATGCCCAAAATTAGAAAGGTACAAGATCAAATGAAAGCATTCTGCGACAAGGTTCACAGCGGAAAATGGAAGGGCTATAGTGGTAAAAAAATAAAGTACATTGTAAATATAGGTATTGGCGGCAGCGACTTGGGGCCAGTTATGGTTACAGAAGCGCTTAAACCTTATTGGATTGATGGAATCGAAACATATTTTGTTAGTAATATTGACGGTACTCAAATAGTTGAAACACTCAAAAAAGTTACTCCAGAAGAAACAATTTTTTTAGTAGCTTCTAAAACATTTACTACACAAGAAACCATGACAAATGCGCAAACCGCACGAGATTGGTTTTTACAACTTGCTATTGAAGAAACACATATTGCAAAACATTTTGTAGCTCTAAGTACCAATGAAAAATCTGTTACAGCATTTGGTATTGATAAAGCCAATATGTTTGAATTTTGGGATTGGGTTGGAGGAAGATATTCTATATGGAGTGCTATCGGTTTATCTATTGCTTTAACTATTGGATACAATAATTTCGAACAGTTATTAAAAGGCGCTTCAGTAGCTGATAATCATTTTAGAGCAGAAAAATTTTCTACAAACATACCAGTGCTAATGGCATTAATTGGTATTTGGTATACCAACTTTTACGGTGCTCAAAGTGAAGCAATCTTACCTTACGATCAATACCTTCATCGATTTGCAGCTTATTTTCAACAGGGTAATATGGAAAGCAATGGTAAAAGTGTTGATAGAATTGGGAACCCTGTGAACTATGCAACAGGACCAGTTATTTGGGGCGAACCAGGAACAAATGGTCAACATGCCTTTTATCAATTAATACACCAAGGCACTTTAATGATTCCTTGCGATTTTATTGCACCTGCAATTAGTCATAACCCTATTGGTGATCATCATGCAAAATTAATGTCGAATTTCTTTGCTCAAACCGAAGCATTAATGAATGGCAAATCGGAGAATGAAGTAAAAGTAGAAGGTATGAAAGCCAATAAGGATGATGATGAAATGAAAAAAATTACTCCTTTTAAAGTTTTTGCAGGGAATAAACCAACTAACTCTATTTTAATTGATAAAATTACTCCACACTCACTAGGTATGTTGATTGCATTATATGAACATAAAATATTTGTGCAAGGTATAATTTGGAATATTTTTAGTTTCGACCAATGGGGAGTTGAATTAGGAAAACAAATGGCTAATAAAATATTACCAGAGTTAATTAATGATGAAAAAATAAAAGATCATGATGGTTCTACAAATGGACTCATCAATGCATATAAAGCATTTAGAAAGATTAATTAATAGATGGAAGGAATAATTATTAGACCCATTGAACACTCAGATAATGTGGCGATTGCATCAATAATTAGAACTACTTTAACTGAGTTTGGTCTCAACAAACCTGGTACAGTTTTTTTTGATGATTCTACAGATCACTTATTCGAATTATTTACCACCGAGCAATTAAGTGCTTATTTTGTTGCGCAAAAGGGTGATCAAATTATTGGAGGCGCTGGTATTTATCCAACCGAAGGATTACCAAATAAAACTTGCGAACTTGTAAAAATGTATCTAACTAAAGAAGCTCGTGGTAAGGGTTTGGGAAGAAAAATGATAGATATTTGTTTGAGTATTGCAAAGCAAAAAGGATTTGACCAAGTATACCTCGAAACGATGCCTGAATTGAAGAAAGCGCTTATTGTTTATGAGCAATTTGGATTTAATTATTTACAAGGACCAATGGGAAATAGCGGTCACAATGGTTGTGATATTTGGATGATAAAAAAAGTATAACCCTACCATAAATTTCTTGGACACCAATCACCCCATTTATTTCCTAGTAAAAACCCAATTAAAATTTCATGTGTACCTCTACTTACTGTATTGAGTTTAGAAGTTTGCACATCATAAGAATAGCCAATATTAATTGAATGATTTAAGTTTACTCCTACCATTGCTGCAAAGCCATCATTATATCTATATGAAGCACCTAACCAAATAATATCTTGGTATTGAAATTTCGCATTAACATCGTAACCAATAGGTAAAGGACTAATATATCTAATTAACATAGATGGTAAAAAAGAAACATCATCAGAAATTGGCATTCTATAACCAGCACTTAAAAATAAATGAGGTACCAATTTCCCATTGGTTAAAGAAACTGAATTATCAGAAAATGTTACATTTTGAGGAACAATTTGTTGAGCAGAAAGACCAACAAAAAAATCTTTTGAATACAACCATAATCCTGCACTCAAATCTGGTTTAATTCTGTTGATTACACCACTACCAGAAACTGCTGGGTCAACAGTAGTTGAACCAAAATCTAATTTAGAAGCGTCTAAACTTAAATTGGTAAACCCTGCAGAAAAACCTGCAGATAAATTAATTTTAGGTGAAAGACCAATATGATAAGCATAAGTACCATATGCTGCGAATCTATTTAATGGTCCTGTATTATCGTTAATTATTGTAAGACCAACACCAGCATGCGGATCTGCTGGTGTATAATCTCGCCAATAAGCTTCTCCACGTGGGTTCTCTCCTCTTGCTCTAAAAGTAGTTGCAGATTCTCTTTCGTAATTACTCTTTTTTAAAGGACCATGAATGGTTAAATATGTTGTAACAGGGGCATCTTTTAAACCAACCCATTGCAAACGGTGACTGGCTTTTACATCCCAATAATTTTCAATTCCTGCTACTGCAGGGTTAATAATATAATTGTTCATTATATACTGAGTATAATAAGGCCGTTGCTGAGCATGCACAACTAATGTTATAAAAAAAATCAATACAAATAATATCTTTCCCTTCATTGCTTATCTAATAATTGTTATTGAACCAGATATAATTTTTCTTCCGTTTTTTGGATTAATTACATAATAATAAGTTCCAATTGGCAAAGGTTTTCCATTTACAGTTCCATCCCAATCTATATCATAACCTACACTAGTGAATACCACTTGTCCATATCTATTATAAACATCCACTGTTGCACCAGGATAACTTTCTAAATATTGAATTCTCCATCTATCATTAATGCCATCTCCATTAGGCGTAAATGCATTCGGAACAATTGGCGACAATAATAGTTTAATAAATATAGTATCAGTTACCATACAACCACCAATGCCAGTTAAATTTAACCGATAAGTTATATCTCCTAAAGGTGTAGTAACTGGAATAGAATCGGTATCACTATTTAAGTAAGTAGGTGGAGTCCATGAATAAGATAAGTTGTTCCCATAAACATACTTTGGTTTTATTTTAGCAGAACCGCCTTCCAATACATTTATTTTAGGACCAAGTGTTAATACCGGATAAGGATAAACAATAACATCTTTATTAACCGTATCACTCACACAACCTTGAGCATTAAAGAAATAATAGCTAATATTAAAAGTTCCAGAATCATTAAATCGTCTTTTAGGATTTTGTAATGTAGAGGTAAACCCTCCTGCTAAATCCCAATTCCAACTAACAGCAGCACTAGTAATTCCGTTACCTAAATCGATAAATTGAATCGAATCACCTAAACAAACATTTGCTGGATTTACACTAAAATTAGCTTTGGGTTGAGGATAGATAGTAGTCAGTACTTTTGATAAAGAATCTACACAGCCATCTTTTGTAGTAATTTTTAATTTGATATTATTTGGCCCGAGTGCGGTGTATTTATGAGTAGGTTCTCGTAATGTAGAAGATGAGGGATCATTTGGATCTCCAAAATCCCACCTGTAACTAAACGAAGGTTCGGAGTTATCTGATATTGTTGATTGATTGATGAAAGTTCCTCTTCCATCTGGTAAGCAAATACTTGGCAAATTATATTTTATTATTGGCAATGGTCTTACATCCACCGACTGTTGATTGATAGTACTGATACAACCACTATCAGTTGTTACTTGCAGACTGGCTAAATAAATTTGTGTAGTATCATACTTTTTGGTGAATACAGTAGTATTAATAGTTTGAGATGTGTTATCTCCAAAGATCCACTTACGTGTAACAATATTACTATAATTGGCAACAGAACTATCTGTAAAAGTAATATTATTTTTTTCGCATAGAGGAGATGATACACCCCATTTAGCAATAGGTGAAGGCCAAACTTCTAAAGGTTGAAACGCAGAGTCTTTACATCCTGCAATATTTTGTACAAAATATTTTAGTGTGTCTTTTCCTACACCAGTTGTTACTGGATTTAATAATCCAGATGAGCTAATTCCTTTTCCGGAATAAGTTGCTGTTGATGATAATGCCGAAACAAAACTACCTTGTATAACTTGGCGAGGTACAGCATCGTAACATATATCTCTTATATCTGTAAATGTTACTTTGGGACTATTTTTAACAGCTATAACTTTCCTAATACTTTTTCTACAAACAGAAGAATTTCCTGAATAGGCTAATAGTTTAACTCCAAAATAAATCGAATCAGGTGATGAAAAATTTGTATATAAATTTGAATAGATATCACCACCACCAATTTTTGGATTATCATCTTTATAAAAAACCAACGGCTTATTTATTGTATCCCAAAATACATCAATTCTAGTTGTATTTCCAAAATCAACAGTAGAGGTATTAATAATTCTAATTGAGTCATTACTACACAATGGATTAGCTAATTGAACTGTAAAATTTGGATTGGGGATACTACCATTAACTGTAAATGAACTTCTTAAAGAATCTAAACAACCATTATTTGAAGTTACTTTTAGTTGAACAAAATAATTCCCTACAGTATTGTATTTAGGTGCAGGATTTTTTAGTGAGCTTGTACTAAAACTAGGACCAGGATTTATAACTGGAGTTCCATCATTTAATTTCCAAGCATACATAAATTGTGCTTCTGTTCCATCAGCAATTTTTGACGTGTCTTGAAAAGGAGCATTAGCATCAGCTAAACAAACATCTGGAATTACAAATCCAACTTTGGGTAATGGGTTAATTAATAAACCAGTAGGTAACCGAAATGTATCACTAATACAACCAGTATTACTTTCGGTAACTAAGAAAGGATTTTTATTTCCCCATGCTGCATAAGTAGTAGTTCTAGCAGTACTAGTAGTTAAAGTATCTGTTACTGTACCGTTATCTAGATTCCAAGTATACCTTGCAATTGTATTTGATGCTGCTCCAGCTCCAATTGTTGATGCATCTGAAAAAACTATATTTCCATTTTCGCAACGGAGTGTTGGAACAGTAAATGATGCAATTGGTTTTGCTGATAAATTAACTGGCTTAGTCATAGTAGCAATACAACCATAATCGGTAACACTTGTTAATTTTGCAGTATAATTATTAGCGCTTGCAAATGTTTTTGTTGGATTTTGAATATCACTAGTTGTAGCATCACTAAACTCCCAAATCCAACGAATAATGGGCCTTCCTACTCCATCAGATAAATCAGTAAAAGTTACAGGAGCCGTAAAACAATTATTTGTTGCAATTGTAAAATCTGCTATTGGAGGCGCATTCACCACTACATTATCGGTAATTTCTTGTTGATTATTATTACCACATCCATCTGTTTGTACAAC
>JBKJQV010000140.1:0-3091 GCA_046593815.1 Sediminibacterium sp.
CAAATAATAAAATGGTTAGATTTACCTTATCTAATAAAGAATTAACTCAAGACTTAATTAATCTTGAGTTAATTCTTTATTAGATAAGGTAAATCTAACCATTTTATTATTTGGAAAAGTCAATTCTTTTTCAGATCCAATTTGAGTTCTAATAAAATTTAAAATAGAAATATCTTCTTTGTTTATTTGTATACCTAAAGTCATAGAAGACTTATTAGATTTAACTACATAGCCATCTGCAGCAATAAAACCAAGAGTATAAGCTTTTTCACAAGTATTAATTATTTGAAAGTATCTTATATTACCTTGATTTTTAAAATTATAAGTAAATCCATTTCTATTTAAGAATTGAGATACACTTACAGGAATTAAATTTAATTCTTTTGCAATAGTTATAGGTCTAAGTCCTTTTTGGGCTAATTCTAATATTTTATCTTTTTGGTCTAAGGGTTTTATATGTAAAAATAAACAAAATTTTATTCAAAAGCAAGAAATAATTAAAAAATTCTTGATAACAATACGCATAGTATGACTACATTTTTTTCAGGAACTGATATGCAAGAATTGCATGATAATGCAGGTGCACATAATTACTATTTATCATTAATAGTTAATCATAAATCAGAATTTTGTGCTAAGATTGCAATTACAGCACAAATAGATATTCCAGTAAGGAAATCTAAATATAAATTTAAGGGGAATAATGAAGAGGCTTCTTATGAGTTTGAGGATAAAGCTCAACAAGATAATGTCTTAATGCTTATGGATTGTATTATTGAATTTGAGCAATCAGAATTTGAGATAGAAAGATATGAAGCAGTTAAGGCTAAGAAAGGAGCAAGATATACAGCATATAATAATGTTGGTGCAGGAACGTATACTCCTGTGCATAATATAGGATATAATAAAAATTTACAACATAAAAATCAAGCAACAGCTTGGGGAGAATATGGTCATGTAGGTGCTGATAAGAATTATATTAAGCCTAATTCTAAACAAGTTAAGCTTGATATTCCTAATGATCTTATGGGATTTGATACTCCTAAAAAAGGTGTATTTCCAGCTGATGATGGTGTTACTTCTTCTGATATTGATGAAATATCATTAAGAGCTTTTACTGTTAAATGGTTATGCTTGGATATTACAGCAAATGAGTTTTTAACTTCAACTTTTTTATCTTTAGGTAAGATGCCTAAAGGAGAGTTTGAACAGTATTTGAATAATATTGATGATAACTTTGATGGATTCTTGAAAGATGATTTAGGAATTGAAACTTATGATGAATCTGATAAAATATGTGGTAGAGTAATTGCCTTGTTAAGGCCTTATTCTAGTTATAAGTATGTTAGTTCAATTCTAGCTATGCTTACAACAAACCATTTAATTTATGGTAAAAACATAGTTGGCTCATGAGCATAGAAAGGTTTAAGGATGCTCCGTGGATGGGGTTGGAACTAGAGGTTATTATTGGTGGTGCTGGTGGTATTGGATCTTGGTTATCTTTATTCTTAGCAAGACAAGGTGTTCAAATAACTTTGTTTGATATGGATACTGTTGAGCAAGTTAATCTTGGTGGTCAGCTATTTAGTGAAAATCATATTGGTATGATGAAGGTTGAGGCAGTTGCAGATATTAGTTCTGATTTTGCTAATGCTATAATAGATCAAGAAGGTGAATATACTAAAGACTCTATAACTCATAAATATGTGTTCTCTGCTTTTGATAATATGAAAGCAAGAACTATTATGTTTGAGAAGTGGGCTGCTCAAGCTACTGATGATTCAATATTTATTGATGGTAGATTACTTGCTGAAGAAGGAAGTATCTATGTAGTGACTAAGGCTAAAATTGAAGAATATAGAAAGACTTTATTCAGTGATGAAGAAGTATTACTAGTTAGTTGTTCATATAAGTCTACAAGTCATTGTTCAGCATTAATTGCATCACTTATGACTTCATGTTTCAATAATTATATTACTAATATAAAAGCAGGTATAGATTTGAGAGAAGTTCCTTTTAATATAAACTTTCAACTACCTGTATTAAATTTTGAAATAAAAGATGCAATTTAATTTTATAAGAAAATATGCTAGTAGCAATAGTCACTGTCATAATGTTAATTTTAAGCTTTCTTGTATTCCAGATGGTTTTGTACCTTTTGCTCTAGTTAATATGGCGCCTAAGTCAAATTATGCTTGGAATATGGCTAATTCTTCAGGAAGAGGTTCTAGAGTTTCTGGTATGTTAAAAGACTATATTAAGACTTATAATAATGTTTATGAGGAATGTAAGAGTGAGATACATGAGTTTATTGCTCCTACATTAGATAATAATTATTATTTTAACTATGATAGTATGGTTAAAAGTGGTTTATCTGGTTACTTTAATAATGGTATTTCTGGTCACAGAGATATTATGAACTGTTCTCCTATTAATGGATTTGAAACGACTATTGCAGTATCTAAAGGTTTTCTAGGATATTGTAATGGTAGTAATCGTGTTACTAAGACTTTGTGTATGCTTATGATTAAGAAGGATTATATTTCTATTCTTAAGCTTAACTTACTATTGGGTAAATCTATAGATTATACAATGTTTGAAGTATGGATTAATGATGAAGTTCTTGACAGTAAGCCTTTAGAGGCTTTCTTTAAAGGATATTTACTTAATAGTCTTAGTTTTACAGTAGCTATCAGATACAAATCTAATATGTCAAGTTTGATATCAGGTTTTAAACAACCTGTATTAGATACATTAGCAGCTAAAAGAGAATGGTTAGTAAATCAGGAATTGAGATTAAGAAATTCTCTTTATGGAGAATTTAATCCAGTTAAAGAATATCCTAAAGCAGAAGAATTAATGATTTCTGATTCAGAACATATTAGTTTGAAGCCTAAGGAAAAAAAGATTGTTGTTGAATTAATAGACTAAAAGTATGTGGTGTGCTAAAACCTATTAAGATCAATGATAATATAAAATAAACAATATGAGTACAGTATCAGGAAATACAACTGAGAATTCTACCAGTTCAAGAGTAGAAAAAAAACAAATTAGTAAAGCTGAATTAACTAAGCTAGTGGCTGAAGGTAAA
>JBKJQV010000153.1:0-7691 GCA_046593815.1 Sediminibacterium sp.
AGCAGCTACTTCATATTTTGCCAAAACAGCTTCAGCAGTTTGGGCATTTAGTATTTGAGCCAAAAAAAACAGAAAGGTACATACAATGGTTTGCTTCATATAATCAGTTTATCTTTAAATTGTAAAAAGTAAAAATAGCCATTTACATATCAATTAAACGTCGATTTACAAGTTTTAATAATTAATTACCAATATGGCATATCCATCCTTTAGTATAAAAAGTTTTCTCGTTGATTGCTGGAAAAAAAAGATTTATCCTGCTGAAATTATTGTTGAAAATGGACGAATAAGTTCAATCATACAAATAGACGAATCGGAAATTACCACTAAGGGATATATTTTACCAGGCTTTATAGATAGTCATGTTCATATAGAAAGCAGCATGTTGATACCTAGCGAATTTGCAAGATTAGCAGTAGTACATGGCACTGTTGCAACAGTGAGCGATCCTCATGAAATTGCCAATGTTTGCGGAATTGAAGGGGTTGAGTTTATGATTGAAAACAGCAAACAAGTGGAGTTTAAATTTAATTTCGGTGCTCCTAGTTGTGTTCCTGCTACAATTTTTGAAACTGCAGGCGCTTCATTAGATAGCGATGCTGTAGAAAAATTATTACAACAAAAAGAAATCAGCTACTTAAGTGAGATGATGAACTTTCCGGGTGTATTAAATAAAGATTCCGAAGTGATGAAAAAAATTGCAGCGGCGCACAAATTAGGAAAACCAGTTGATGGGCATGCACCAGGTTTAAGAGGTGAGCTAGCCAAACAATACATTGAAGCTGGCATTTCAACAGATCATGAATGTTTTACTATTGATGAAGCAATTGATAAGTTGGGGCATGGAATGAAAATTATTATAAGAGAAGGAAGTGCAGCAAAAAATTTCGAGGCACTGATTGATCTAGTTGATGATCATCCAAATAATGTAATGTTTTGTAGCGACGATAAACATCCGGATAGTTTAGTAGCAGGACATATTAATCAACTATGTGCTAGAGCAATTGCTAAAGGAATGAATTTATTCAACGTAATAAAAGCTGCTTGTATCAATCCTGTATTGCATTACAAGCTAGATGTTGGTTTATTAAGAGTGGGCGACCCTGCCGATTTTATCATAGCAGATGATTTAATTAACTTCAATATCAAACAAACTTATATTAATGGTAACGCCTTGTTAAACAATGGCAAAACAATCATTAAATCAGTTTCAACAAATCCAATCAATCAATTTAATTGTGAATTAATTATTCCAGAAAAATTAGTAATACTCAAAAATGAGTACAAAGATATTGAAGGAAATATTCCGGTAATTGAAGCATTAGATGGACAATTAATTACCAATAAGTTAATGCTCAAAGGTAAGCTATTTAATAATGAATGGGTAACAGATATTGAAAATGATTTATTAAAAATGGTTGTTGTAAATCGTTATAACAATGCTCCCATTACAAAATGTTTTATCAAAAATTTTGGTTTTAAATCTGGCGCAATAGCATCAACTGTTGCGCATGATAGTCACAATATAGTTGCTGTTGGG
Source organism: Sediminibacterium sp. (assembly GCA_046593815.1). Lineage (GTDB taxonomy): Bacteria > Bacteroidota > Bacteroidia > Chitinophagales > Chitinophagaceae > Sediminibacterium. Next base: position 1,541 of record JBKJQV010000153.1, read on the forward strand.
GCCGATGATATCACTTTAGTCAATGCGATTAATTTAGTAATAAAAGCCAAAGGGGGTGTTAGTTGTGTGGATGGAAATAAGAACGAATTACTACTTCCTTTGCCTGTTGCCGGACTAATGAGCGCCGATGATGGCTATCTTGTTGCGGAAAAATACACTGCTATAGATGCTATGGCAAAATCATTAGGATCTACATTATCTGCACCATTTATGACGTTGAGCTTTATGGCATTACTGGTAATTCCCCATTTAAAATTAAGCGATATGGGATTATTTGATGGAGATAGATTTGAATTTGTTTAGTTTATTGCCTTTGCATTTACCACCCTCACCGCAACACTATCCGTTCCTTTAGGAGCAAAATATTTTGTTTTGAATTTGATGGTTTTACTTGGTTTTAATTGCTCATAAATGGTTTCATTACCTTCATCTAGCTTTACCCCAGTTTTGCTAAAAAATGATAATTTTAGTACCACATCTTTATAAGAAATAATTGTTGCATGATTGGTTATGGTTCCTATTACAACAGTTTGTCCAATTAAATTTTTACGGTCTTTATTTTGTACGCTTAAAAAACGTGCAGGATTTTTCATTTCTTTTTCTGCAAGTGTTTCTTTAACTACCTCATAGGTTTTTTCATCGAATTTTTGTTCTTTAGTTTTTTCTTTGCATGAAAAAACCATTAATAATAAAATAATACCAAATACATTTTTCATATTGGATGAAAGTACCAAATATTTTTAATTTTTCAATAGAGAACTAATATTGAACCAAGAGGCTATTAACCTTGCTTCATTTGCCTTATTTTCGCAGTTCAAACATCAGTTATGGTTATAAATTTAAGCGAAAAGCACAGTTTGGTAAGTAATTGGGTTGCTGAATTAAGAAATACCGAAGTACAAGAAGATAGACTGCGTTTTCGTAGAAATTTAGAAAGAATTGGCGAAGTAGTAGCATATGAAATTAGTAAGCAAATGCCATGGAAAACTCAGGAAATCCCCACTCCATTGGGTATCCATGAAAGCAAAATATTGGCTACTCAACCAGTATTAGCTACTATTCTAAGGGCGGGATTGCCTTTGCATAACGGCATGTTGAATTATTTTGATAAAGCAGATAATGCTTTTATTTCTGCTTATAGAAAACATCACCGAGATGGAAGTTTTGAAATTAGCTTAGAATATATGAGCTGCCCAATTTTAGACAATCGCATTATTATTATCAGCGATCCAATGCTTGCAACTGGGGCATCAATTGTTAAAACAATTCAATACATGAAGAGCCAAGGATCGCCATCTGAAATACATGTTGTAGTTGCAATTGCTTGTACTGTAGGAATTGAATATATCATTAGAGAATGTGGAGAAGCTGTAACTATTTGGTGTGGCGATATTGATGACGAATTAACTGCAAAAGGATATATCGTTCCTGGGCTGGGTGATGCAGGGGACTTAGCGTTTGGGACCAAAGTTCAATCTTGATTAACTTTTTACTAGCTTTAAGCATTGGATATATTTTAAGGTTAGTATTAAATGAGACTCGTAATCTTTATTTGGGGGATGATTATTACTGTAATGTTATCTGCACAGGATCCTCATTTCTCGCAATTTTTTTCTTCACCACTTACACTTAACCCAGCATTTACGGGCAAGTTTTTTGGTGCATACCGTATTTCAGGTAACTATAGAAATCAATGGCCTACATTTAATAATGCGTTCACTACAACTACTGCATCAATTGATTTTCAGATTTTAAAAAATAAAATAATTTCTTCTGATACATGGGGTGTTGGTGTTATGGGCTACGCAGATAATAGTGCTAATGGAGCAATTAAATTTAATTATGCATCATTCTCTACCGCGTATCATAAAGGATTGGATGAAGATGGTTTGCACCAAATTGGCGCAGGATTTCAAGTAACTTATGCAAACACAATCGTAAATACTAGCCTACTCACTTTTGAAGATCAGCTAACTACTGGAGGGTTTACTGGCGTAACTTCCGAAGTATTTAGTTCAAGTACATTAAATTCAAATTATATTGATATAAATGCAGGTTTATTGTATAATGGAAGTACCAATGATCGAAATAATTTTTATTTTGGTTTAAGTATGTACCATATTAATAGGCCTAATCAAAAATTTATTGGCGCCGAATATTTTTTAACACCAAGGTCTAATTTTCATGCTGGCGGATACTTTGCTATTGGCGAAACAACTACTATGCATTTAAGTGCTTTGCAAATGTTTCAAGCTGGTTTTTCAGAAACGATGGTAGGTGGGGCCATTCAATTAAATACAAATCCAAACGATATTAAATCTACAAGTTTGTACTTTGGAACTTGGGTGCGTTTTAACGATGCAATTATTCCCTATATTGGATTAGAATTTGGAGATTATCGATTAGGTGCTTCTTATGATTACAATTCTTCATTAATAAGAACAGCTACACAAAATAGAGGCGGAATCGAAATTTCTTTGATTTATATAAGAAGGCCATCTACAGATAGACCAGTTAACTGTCCCAAATTTTAACACTCCGATGGTGTATTAATTCATTGGGTTGTATTTACTTTATTATCTTAGCAAAAATCCCCCAATTTGCTTAAAGAAATTATTATTGCTATTCAAGCTTATTTCCAGGCTCATCGCTTTATTAAAAAGCATAAGCTTTGGAAATGGATTCTAATACCAGGTATTTTATATACAGTACTTTTTATAATTGGAATTTATTTATTCAGCAGCACATCTAGCAATTTTATTGAATGGATTGCTTTAAAAACAGGATTAAAAAGTTGGCTTGATAAAGAAGAAAGTGGATTAATGGGATTCATTTTCACAATGGGTGGCTTAATTTTATGGTTTGTGCTCATGTTGTTTTATTTTTCTTTATTTAAATTTTTATTTCTCATAATCGGCTCACCGCTTTTTGCTTACCTCAGTGAAAAAACAGAAGCTATTATGGAGGGAAATGACTTTCCATTTAGTATTTCGCAGTTATTAAAAGACATTAAAAGAGGAATTCAGTTAGCAGGTAGAAATAGTTTATGGCAAACAATTTATTCTATTAGTATTATCATCTTTAGTTTGATTCCAGTAATTGGCTGGCTAACTCCTGTAATGGCAATATTAATAGACTGTTATTACTATGGTTTCTCCATGCTCGATTATAGTATGGAAAGAAAACGCAAATCGGTTGTTCAGAGTATTTATTTCATAGGAACACACAAAGGCTTAGCTATTGGCAATGGATTTATATTTTATTTAATGCACTTTTTACCAATAATTGGTTGGATTTTAGCACCTTCTTATTCAGTAGTTGCTGCTACATTAAGTCTATATCCCTTAAAAGAACAACAAGGATCAATCAAATAATATGAAGCAAGGAAAAGTATATTTAATTCCAACAGTACTTGAAGAAAATGCTTTGGATACTATACCAACTTATATTGTTGGTGCAATAAAAGATTGCTCCGTCTTTTTTGTAGAAACAGAAAAAACAACTCGTAGGTTTTTTAAAAAAGTATGGAAAGAAATGGTGATCGACAATTATCAATGGCATACAATACATAAAGCAGAAGAATTGGTTAAACAAGCTTTTATCAATGCATTACTATCAGGTAATAATGTTGGCATTGTAAGCGATGCTGGCTGTCCGGGAATTGCAGATCCAGGTCAACTTTTAATTGAAGTGGCTCAGCAAAATAATATTATTGTACATCCCTTAGTTGGACCAAGTTCTATTTTATTGGCGCTGATGGCTAGTGGAATGAATGGACAAAATTTTCAGTTTCATGGATACCTGCCTATTGATTCTTTAGAGAAAAAGAAAAAAATAAAAGAACTAGAAGCTGCATCAGAAAAAAATAAAACCACACAAGTTTTTATAGAAACGCCATATAGAAATAACCAACTATTAAATGATTTATTACAAGCTTGTAAACCAACTACTAATATTTGTATTGGTATGAATATCACAAGTTCTACAGAAAGCATTCGAACTAAAAAAGTAAAAGATTGGATGAATCAATTACCAGAATTACACAAGATACCTGTAGTTTTTTTAATCCAAGCTTAGCTATTGTTTAGGTTTAATAATACTCTCATCTACTGCACCTCTTATTTCGAGCACACTATCTACAATATAATTTTCTACTCCACGCCAAGGTAATGTTCCTAGATATCTTTTATAATGAAGATTAACCTCTCTTCCAGAATTCTTTGAAAGTATTGCTGCAACATTTTTATCTACAACACTAAAAATAAATTCATTGCTTTGTACATTTGCTTTGAACCCACTCTGTATAATAATTCCTTCATGAGTTTTAAAAATAAATCCTTTTTGCTGAAAAGTGTTGAGTTGTCCAGATTTAGTACCTTCTGAATAAACAAAATAAAACCGCCAATAAATAAATCCTATCAATAACACAACTATTACTGTAACAAAACTCCAGATGAATTTTTTCATAGTCATATTATAATCCGTATTTGTCAACAAGGTAAATTAATGAAGCCATATTTATGGCACCTAATAATAACTCTCTTCTATTCACGTTTTCAAAAACATCTGTTCTGGCATGATGGATATCAAAATACCGTTGACCATCTGGTTCAAAACCAGCAAGTGCAGTGCCAAAAGTTCTATTAAGCGGACCAATATCTGCTCCGCCTCCACCCATTTCAAATGACTCTGTACCATAAGGCTTTAACAAGGGTAACCAAGCTTGCATTTTTGCTAGTAAAGCTGGGTCTATGGTAAATTTAAAACCTCGAGGTGTAAATCCACCAGAATCACTCTCTAAAGCAAACAAATGAATTTCATTATTTTTCTTGGCCTCTTCTGCATATTTCGATCCACCTCTTAGTCCATTTTCTTCATTGGCAAATAAAACAAAATGAATAGTTCTTTTGGGTTTATATCCCATCGCTTTTAATGCTCTTAGCACTTCCATGGTATGCACTACACCCGTGCCATCATCATGAGCACCTTCATTTACATCCCAACTATCTAAATGTCCTCCAACTGTAATAATTTGTTCGGGAAATTCACTGCCTTTTATTTCAGCAATAACATTGTAACCTTTCGCATCTGGTAAAAAGTGGCCATTGGTTGTAAAAGAAACTTTAAAGCTAGATTTTTTACTTAACTCCCAAATATAATTTGCATCATATCCTCCCAAAGCTATAGCTGGAATTTTAGGAAAGGAATCGTTATAAGCCATTGCACCAGTATGCGGATTATTATCTGTAGCTTCTGTAAGCGATCTAATCATAATACCAACAGCGCCATATTTTGAAGCTCTGCTAGCACCATTTCTTCTGTAAACACCAGCTTCGCCATAAGATGTTGCTGGATCAATATTGGTAGAGTTAAATTTAAAGTTGTAATAAACAATCTTTCCTTTTAATTGATCTTTTTTAGCTTCTAATTCTGCAAAATCAGCAACTGCAATTACTTCAGCATTAAGCGCTTTTCCTCCTGTACCCATAGAATTTCCTAAAGCCAGAACATCTAATTTTCTATTGCTTTGTTTGCCGTCAATTGAAACTACTGAAGCTATATCTTTACCTCCTCTATTCCAATTAGGCATCATACACTCTTGCAAGTATACACGGTCTGCTCCAAGTGATAAAAAAGTTTTTTCGCCCCAAATTACTGCTTTATCAAATTGAGGTGATCCTGCCAAACGTCCCCCAATATTTTTAGTTAGGTATCTAAGCAGATCGTGTGCTCGACCGTTTTTCAACACTTCATTAGAAAGATTTTTTATAAATACAGCATCATCAGCATATTGTGCCATGATGAAAATGGGTGTTAACAATGCAAGGAGAAATAATTTTTTCATGGATTGAAGTTAAGCAAAAGAACCAATTCAGAAATTAGTTGTTACTTTCATAGTACAAAAACAAACTTCTCAGTATGCGTATTGGAATTGTGTGTTACCCCACTTTTGGCGGTAGTGGTGTTTTAGCAACAGAATTAGGTAAAGCCCTTGCAGATGAAGGACACCAAGTTCACTTCATTACTTATCAGCAACCTGTTAGATTAAACGTTTTTAATACCAATATTTTTTATCATGAAGTAAGGGTTCCCACATATCCACTTTTCGATTTTCCTCCCTATGAGGTAGCATTAGCTAGTACAATGGTTG
>JBKJQV010000157.1:0-4134 GCA_046593815.1 Sediminibacterium sp.
GGCGGTGTTTCGCGGAAAATTTCATTTAGATAGAGCGATTGATGCTGCATTAGCAGTTAGAGAAAAAATAGCAGCACTCCCAATTGAAAATACCGAAAGTAAGTTTACTCCAAAAATTTCTATCGGAATTGATAGCGGCGAATTAATATCTGGTAATATTGGATCTAGCAACCTTCGCAGATTAGATTATACAGTAGTTGGTGATGTGGCAAACACTGCATCTCGATTACAATCGAAAGCAACTGCAGATCAAATAGTTATTTCTGAAAAAGCCTATATGCAAGTAAAAGATTCTTTTAATTGCACTAAACTGGGAGAGTTTGAATTAAAAAATAAACAAAAAGCAGTTACTATTTATCAAGTGGTTGATTAGGCAATTATGACTGAAATCATAAACAATTAAGAGCACACTTCTTACTTTTATAAAATATAGAGTGTTTAACCTAACTTAATTTTATGAAAATAATTAGCTCAATTTTAATGTTTTTTGCACTGTTTTTTTTTATTATTTCATGCTCAAATACCGAACCAAAAGAAGCAGCACCTCAATCGACCAATTCAGAAAATGGTACCCACAATCAATCAGATGTAAAAGATGATGTTTCAGCAAAAAATGTAGTGCAAGTGGCTTCTGGAAGTAAAGACCATACTACATTGGTTGCAGCAGTTAAAGCAGCTGATTTAGTAACTGCGTTAAGTAATGCTGGTCCGTTTACTGTATTTGCTCCCACAAATGCAGCATTTGATTTATTGCCAGCAGGAACAGTTGATGGGTTACTTAAAACAGAAAAGAAGGAAGACTTAATTGATATATTGCAATACCATGTTTCTTTAGGAGTTTTTAAAGCGGATAGTTTTACAGATGGACAAGTAATTGGTCAAGTTAATGGAGGCAATATCACTATTACTAAAAAAGGAGACAAAATATATGTGAATGGAACAGCATTAATTGTTGCATCTATTCCGGCATCAAATGGAATTATTCATGTTATCGATAAGGTGCTTTTACCCCCACCAACAAATAAGTAGTTAGTTTTTTTGTTAGAGGAGTATGAATTAATTTCGTACTCCTTTTATTTAAGAATTTCAAATTGCATAACACTTGAAATATTCATTGCTCTTTGTTTTGCAATAAGTGAGTTTTTCCCTTCAAAAAGTTGATCAATAGTTGAAATAAACAGATGATTCCATTGTTGAAAATGAACTGCTTTTAAATGCATCATTTTGTGAAGATGTTTGTGAAGCTCCATCGGATTTCCTTGATACGATCCAGTAAAAAATAATAAATTCTCCCAAAAATTGCACATTATTGGCAAATGCTTTTCCCAGTTAATATTTGCAACATCATTAAAAATCGGCCCGAGTAATTGATCTACCGTTACTTTTTCATAAAATATTTTTATTAGTAACTCAATATCTTTTCTTGATGTGATATCCTTTTTCATTTTATAAATCTTTTACTTTAAATCTTTTTGTTGATATATAAACTGGAAAAATAATCCAACTAAGTAGAACAATAAAAGAAACAGCTAAACCAATATATGTTCCAAAAAAATTATTGAAAATTGCTCCTGTATATCCCATGAGTGCAGAAATATCCATTTTTAATAAAACGAGTATTCTTCCTAAGTCAATTGGATTTAACATGCTTATAGCAATCATTATTTTTTCAATAGGGTAATCCGAAAATTGAAAAAGAATAAAAAGCACAAGCCCATCAAATAGTATTGAAAAATAAAGCCAAAGTAATATAGTAACACCAATTCCCTTTGCCTTATCTCTAATATTAACAGCAGTTAACATAGCTATTGCTATAAATATTATAGATAACAGTAAGCCAATTAAAATTATAATTAATCCAATTATATTAAATTGATAAATTATAATCGGAATGCCAATGCCAACTAATAATGAAATAGAAATTGAACAGGAAAGACCGGCTAATAAGCTCAACCAAATAACTCTTCTTTGTAATGGTTGGCTTACTAATAATTCAATAAACTCAGCGCTATTATAAATATATATTGTCGAAAAAATAATGCTTACTAATGGAACAATAATGAGAATGATATTTAACAAACCTAAAATTCCTTTTGCTGAATTATCTTCTAAACTAAATATACTAAAGGATAATGCCAGCAAAAAAATGGTATAGGCGATCATTATTTTATTTCTGAGTATATCAATAATTACATATTTAATTATTTTTTTCATAATTACATTATTGAGCTTGCATTACTTGTGCAATTGCTTTTGCTAATTTTACTTCGCCAGTGTCGATTGTTAATTGTTCAATTGTTTTGTGAAAACACAAATTACCATCTTGCATAAAAATTACCTGTGTAACTAAATCATCAAGCTCACTTAAAATGTGAGAGCTAATTAAAATAAGTTTTCCATTCTTTTTTTCTTTAATAATTTTTGCTTTTAATATTTCTGAAGCAATTGGATCTAAACCTGCTGTAGGCTCATCTAAAATGAGTACTTGTGGATTGAACATAAAAGATAAAGCCGCACTTACTTTTTGTTTTGTTCCTCCCGATAAGGTTCTCATTCGCTTTTGCATCAATTGCTTTAATTTGAATTCTTCAATCAGTTCTTCATCAAATGGAATTGCCGAAACAGACTTTCTAATATCCTTCATCATTTCAAATACTTGACCTATAGACATGTTTTCTGGATATTTCCCTGTTTGAGGCATATAACCAATATTCGCCCTATATTTCCAATCATTTTTAATATTTGCACCATTAAAAGTAATAAATCCACTATCACAAATAACCATCCCTAAAATGGTTTTAATTAATGTTGTTTTACCACTCCCATTTGGCCCTATCAAAGCAATACATTCGCTCTTATTACAAGTAAGAGAAATATTATTAAGCACTTTTAATTTACCAAAACTCTTAGAAACATTTGTTGCAATAATCATAGTTTAAATGGTTTCATATTAGGAAAGTTGTCAATTAAATTTTCTGGTGTTAAGGATGGTAATACTTTTTCGGTTTTATCTAATAATGTTGTAATAAAGCTTCTAAATAAAATAATCGCGGGTGGATTCTTTTCAATAATTACCGAGTACAAACTGACTGGCCGAAAAGGAATATCACCAATCTTATTTTTGTCTAAATCATACCCTTCATATTTATCCCAATAGTTTCCATCAAATTTATTTAATACCAGACTTCCATTGGTGCTAACATCAAAAGTGTTTCCAATAAAATTATTTTTTTTAATAACAATATCCATGCAGCTTGCTTGTATTTTCATTCCCCACCCATTTTGTAGAAAAACATTATTACTCATAACTACTCTGTTTACACCTTCCATATATATCCCTATCGTATTTTTTATGAATTGGTTATACATAATTTTACTATCTGTTATTTCTTTAAGAAGTATACCATAAGAACCATCACCCCAATTTTCTTGAAAATGATTTCGTTGCATATTTACATGGTGTGAAAACATTACAGAAACACCTGCCCCGTTATTTATAAAAGTATTTTCAACATAAGTATCATTACTGGAGAACATAAAATGCAATCCGTATCGTAAATTTTTCTGCGAATTATTTTTTTCAATAAATGAATTGGTTACGAATTCAAAATAAATCCCATCTCTATGACCATTAATTTTATTGCCAATAATTTTTATACTATCACTCTTCCAGCAATGAATGCCATTTCCACTTTGTTGTTCTTCCTTGTTGTTGGCTATCAGCTTATTATTCTCAATTGAGCAGTTTGTCACATTTTGAATATGTATTCCAAAGAAATTATCTTCCAGTATATTATTTCGGATAATTATATTTTTACTGTCAACCACTTTAATTCCACTGAAATCATCAATACTTGAAATGCCTGAATGGATAACACGGAAGCCATCTATTATTACACCATCAGCTTTAACATAAATAACCTCATACTTCTTCTGCCCATCCAATACAGGGTAATTAACTCCCCTTAGCACAATTGATTTTTTTATTTCAAGCTTTTTTTCCACGTAATAACCCGCATCAACAAGAACGGTATCGCCTGAAGATGCTGCTGCCACTGCTGATGTGATACTTTTATAGATTTGCTTTGCTCCTGCATGTATAGTTGTAGCAGATGCTTCTGCATAAAAGAAGAA
>JBKJQV010000296.1:0-2606 GCA_046593815.1 Sediminibacterium sp.
TTTTGTTGCAGTTTTAGGTCACCCTTATGGTCCAAATACAGAACGAGGTGTTTATAGAACTACCGATGGTGGTAAAACATGGGACAAAGTTTTGTACAAAGACGAAAATACTGGCGCTATTCAGGTTACAGTTGATCCAAAAAATCCAAATATAGTATATGCTGATTTATGGGCAGGGCGACAAGGTCCATGGGAAAACGGCGCTTGGAATGGAGCTGAAAGTGGTTTGTATAAATCAGTTGATGGCGGTAACACATGGAAAAAACTAGTAACTGGCCTTCCTACTGTGGCTCAGGGTTTAGGAAGAATTGGATTTTGTATTGCGCCAAGTAATACTAAAAGATTATACGCAACAGTTGATGCAGGCGACAATGGCGGCATATTTAGAAGTGATGATGCAGGTGAAACATGGAAAAGTATGAGTGGTGATGGAAGATATTGGGGACGTGGATCTGATTTTGCTGAAGTAAAAGCCGACCCTTTAAATGAAGATATCGTTTACACGGCTAATGTGGTAGTTTGGAAATCTACTGATGGAGGAAATACATGGAAAGATTTTAGAGGCGCTCCTGGTGGTGATGATTATCATAGAATTTGGATCAATCCAGAAAATCCAAAAATCATTTTAATAGCATCAGATCAAGGAGCAATTATTACTGTTAATGGTGGCGAAACTTTTTCTTCTTGGTACAATCAACCTACTGCACAATTTTATCATGTAAGTACCGATAATTCCTTTCCCTATAATGTTTATGGTGGTCAACAAGAAAGTGGTTCTGTTGGCATTGCTTCGAGAGGAAATGATGGACAAATAACTTTTAGAGAATGGCACCCTGTAAGTGTAGAAGAATATGGTTATGTAGCTCCTGACCCACTCGACCCAAATATTATTTACGGAGGAAAAATTACTCGATATAATAAACGTACTGGACAAGTACAAAATATTTCTCCTGAAGCAATTAGTTCAGGTAAATATCGATTTGTAAGAACTGCACCAGTATTGTTTTCACCAATTGATCCAACCACATTATTTTATGCAGGCAATGTATTATTTAAAACTAATAATGGTGGTAAATCTTGGCAAGTAATTAGTCCAGATTTAACGCGTGAAACCTACAACAATATCCCTACAAGTGTTGGAATTTATACAATGGAGCAAATGAAAAAAATGCCTCGCAGAGGTGTTATTTATACCATTGCCCCTTCTCCGAAAAATGTAAATATTATTTGGTGTGGAACCGATGATGGATATATTCAAGTAACAAAAGATGGAGGAAAAAATTGGAAAAATGTTACCCCACCTGAAGTAACTGAATGGAGTAAAGTATCGATAATTGAAGCGAGTCATTTTGATGAAAATACCGCCTATGCTGCTGTTAATAGAATTCGTTGTGATGATATGAAGCCACATATTTATAAAACTATAGATGGTGGTACTTCATGGAAAGAAATAGTAACAGGCTTAACAGAAGATCCAATTAATTCTGTAAAAGAAGATCCTATTACTAAAGGATTATTATTTGCTGGTTCAGAAAGATTTGTCTCTGTTTCATTTAATGATGGAAATAATTGGCAATCATTAAAACAAAATATGCCTGCTACTTCTATACGCGATTTAGTTATTAAAGATGATGATATAGTTGTTGGTACACACGGAAGATCTTTTTGGATTTTAGATAATATTACACCATTAAGGCAAATGACTAAAGCATTAATTAAAGAGTCAATTGTATTGTTTAAACCACAAACAGCAATTCGTGTTCGATGGAATATGAATACCGATACTCCTTTGCCTCAAGAAGAGCCAGCAGGACAAAATCCTCCCGATGGCGCAATTATTGATTATTATTTGAAAGAAAAATCTACTGGAATTATTCAATTAGAAATTAAAGATGCAAAGGGCAAAACAGTTCGTAAGTTTAGTAGTGATGATAAGCCCTATCCAATTCCACCTAACAATGTACCAACCTATTGGCTTCGTCCGCAACAAATACTTTCAGGTGAAGCAGGTGCACATCGCTTCTTATGGGATATGCATTATACTCCATTAAGTACTATTCCTAACTACCCTATCGCAGCAATTGAATACAATACAGCGCCAACTCATACTTCTCCATGGGTGATGCCTGGAACATATTATGCAACTCTTACAGTGAATGGAAAATCAATAACCCAATCATTTACCGTTAATATTGATCCTCGTGTAAAAATATCTGTAAAAGATTTACAACAACAATTTGACTATTCTTCTATTTGTTATGCAAAGTTTATTGAAGCTAAAAAAATGATGGATGAGATTGAAAAATATTCAATGAATCAAAATTTAACTGAAACAACAAAACAACAATTAATAGCAATGATAGGAATTACTGGAAGACGCCGAGGTAGTGGGCCTTCTGTTAGTTTTGGTTCGATTACAAGTTCTTATGAATCGGTAATGAGTAGTATACAAGAAGCAGATATGGCACCTACAGATTCAATGATTAAATCTGTAAATGATTTAAATAAATCATTTGAAGAGTTGAAGAAAAATTGGATAACATTGAAAATGAAGTAATTCTTTCAGATATAAAAAAACCTCTTCGTATTAGCGAAGAGGTTTTTTT
>JBKJQV010000201.1:0-10879 GCA_046593815.1 Sediminibacterium sp.
GGACGTTGCAAAAGTACTAAAATGCCCCGCGCAATATGCAACTGTAACAAGATATATTCCAAATCAATATGGTAGTCCGATATTACAAACATTTATTCCGCTTGGATTAGAAATAGGATCAACAAATGGCGTTCCTAATACAGGTGCCCAAGGATTAGTAGGAGACAGTTTTGTAAATGGGTATTCAATAAAAAGAACAAGTTACGTTTCAGACAAAGTTCCTGACGTTATTGTTTCATGGCCTATTGATCCGGATACTGGAGGACTAGGTAGATGGGCTGGATTAATAAAATTCTTTTGGAAAATACTTGGAATCAGAGGATGGGGTGAATTGCCTGTTTCTGGAAACGAAGGACAATTCTCAGGATTCCTGCATTTGAATAATAGGAATGGGTCCAATAATGGCAAAGGGAGTGATATATATTATCCCTCATTGGCCAAAACTAATATATGGGCATATTTTAATTCAGATGCCAACTTGTATTTTAGGGAAACAGGGGAACCAGAATTGGGTCAAGTCAATATTCATAGACTAAAAGGATTACACCGGGATTCATCTTCGCCATATGGAAGTAAATGGGAAGAAGGATTTTTAAATAGATTTTATATTCCATGGAATAAGCCATCAGGGTTTAAAAAACTGTTCTTTATTATTTCATTATTCTTTTTCACTTATGTAATTGGAGGAACGGCCATAATAAACGCAATGAATGACTTCTCACAGGTAATAGTGGGATGGACAGCATTTAGTCTTTTGGCTATTATTATGGCAGCCATAGAACTTACTTTTGGAATAGCCTGGATCATATTATGGGCTATTTCATCTGAGGATAACAGATTAATTGCAAATGCATTGGGGATAGACTTGCAATTTCCAGACATAAAGCAAAGAACCAATGTAAATGGATTGGCATCTAATCGAGCAATGAGAGAAGGTCGATTTAGAAATTTTGAGAATAATTACCATAAAGTAAACCATGATTATTCAATTCCAAATACTATTGAAAAGGGATTTGGAATGGGGGATCCATATGTGACATGCTTATGTCCATGTGAGAAAACCAATAAAATAGTCTACAGTAATAAACAAGCTCAAGGCAGCCATATTGATGCATGGGCAAATTTTAAAACTAATAATTTCTTATCTATTCCAATGGATGTGGGTAGAATAATGAAGATATTCCAAATGGGAGATAGCTTACATGCCCACACTACTGATCAATTAATAAGCCTAAGTACTAATAAGAATGATCCAGATACATCACATCTTGGAGAAGGCAAATTATTATCAGGATGGGTATCTGCTTATGGTGGGGTTATTGAAGGAGCGTATGGATTGCAAGATCCAAATGCTGCAGAAGTAACTGGATTTGGATATATATTTCCAGATAGAGAAGCAAAAGATTGGTATTTATTTTCAGGTGGAAAGCCTGAATCTCTTGGAGGTTTTGGTTGTAGTCAATTTTTAGCCGAACATATGGGCTTTGAATTATTAGAACAGAATCCAGGCTTTAACTTAATTGATAAAAAAATAAAAGGTGGAATAGGGTATAGTGTGGGTGTTGACCATAGCAATAACTTTGTGTTTCTTACAAAGTTAGACTATACTTCAAAAGGTACTGATCGAAAATCAAAAGGACCAGATACATGTCCAATTAGCGCACCAATGGTATCTGATTGCGATAGAAGTTGGACATTGACATTTGATCTTGAAGCTAAGCAATGGGTAGGCTTTGAATACTTTGCGCCTCATTTATATGCATGGAATAGATTTGACATGTACAGCTTTAACGATAAAGCAATGTGGAGACACAATGCAAAAGGCTTATTTCAAACTTTTTACGACAAGTTCTATCCTAGTATGATCGAGGTAGTTGCTGTAGAAAGAACTACTTTTGATGACTTTGATTATGAAAGCACAATTATTGACACGGAGGCTTATAAGTGGAAGGATTACGATTATATCCGAAGCACTAAGGTAACTTATGACAACCTGATAGCATACAATAGCCACCAGAATACGGGCTATATTGATCTTTTCAATGACAACGATAAATTAAGTATTGTTGAACGAAGTAGGGGCGAATTAAATGTAGCTAGGCTAGAATTTAAAGGAAGGAGATGGGGGTTCTCGGAATTAATCGATAAGTTAAATGATCCTGAGCAACACCAATTTGAAAAAATGTGTGAACTTAGTCCTAAGAAATTGAATGAATCAAATATAGGAACTAAGGAGAAAAACTACAAGATGAATGATAACTTCCTTGCATATAGATTTTACTTCAACAAGCATAATGATATCAAGCTATTCTTAAAAAACATCCAGACGCAAATTGATGTCGAAGTGGAGTAGACAAACAATTGATTGTAAAAAACAAACGAAAGTTTGTAGATTGCAAATAAGCCATATAAATAAGCGATCTTTGCTATATTTCAGTTAAATTTGCATTATGTCTGGACCCATTATTAGAATTGTAAGTTACGATAAGCGCCCAATTTTACAAAAAGTAATAAAAATTGGTGCTTGCCACGTATTCACGCCAACCACAAAGCAGGAAGGATGTAATTGCCCAGAGCATGTTTATGCACCTGATTACTACATTGCGACAATCAAAATCAAAAAATGCTGGAATATACATTAGTCCAAGGAGATCCGGATCATGACTTCTTGAAACAAAATCCTGAGTTGAAATTTTACGAATTCATAAAAAGGATGCAAAAAAGATATGACACAGATACTGTTAATGGCATTTTGTGGTCATTGTATTTAGTTGAAGACCCAAAATCCAAGCTATATTATGGAATCAGATATGAAGAAAGAGTCCAGATCGCAGAGGAAAAATATAAGCTTAGCTATGTTGAGGATTGCCTAGATTACAAAGAAGATTATTGTAAGGCAATTTTATCAACACATGAGCGAAACTATAAAAGAATGAATGATAAGCTCCAGCAAATGTTTGGAGAAATCGATGGGGCTGATTTAGAAGATGCTACCAAGTTCTTTTCTCAATTGGATAAGATCTACAAAGGATTAGATCTAGTAGAGAATAAATATGCTGCAGAAATACTAGAATCTAAAAATAAATATAGAGGCGATATTCAGCCAGGAGGAATGTATAACGACAACAAGTAACGATGATAACACAACCCGTAAAAGATAATTGCCCTTGTAAGAGAGATCAAGAAGGCAAATGCCCATGTGATCCTAATATCCCAATAATTGAAGGGGCTAAGGCAAATATAAATAATACCATCGGATTAGCAGGGAACGCATTGCTAGGTGGCAGTATGACTGGTGAACCAAACCCTGCAATGGGAGCATTAGGTGGTGCATTGTCTGGGTTTTCAGCAGGTGGTCCATTAGGGGCAATTATTGGAGCTATTGGAGGATTTGGAACGGCAGGAACGGCTAGATCAGATTATGAGAAAACATTAGAAGATCAAAAAAATAGATATATCAAAGATCGGACATTTTTACCTGATTCGGCAGAAGAAGGAGGAATGCCAGGAACAATATTGCAGACAGAACTAGGAGAACACTTGGTTTTGCCATCAATGGAAATATCCAAGGTCAATGCTAAAGAGAAGCATAAAGACATGAAAAAGCATGAGGTAACGGACATTGTTCCAGAAGGCACCATTGTTTTTTCTGCTAAAAAAATATTTGACCCAAAGAAAGATGCTGATTTTGAATTAACGCCAGCATTATCGTATTATAACGATACAGATACTTTTGACTATAAAGCACAAACAGTTGGAGATATACTTGGTGACAAAAAAATGACATTTGCGGAGGCAATAGAAAAGGTAAAAAAATATTATCCTACTACGGATGAAAAAAGTTTGGTAGCGGAAGAAACCAATAAACAAAATTTAGAAGCGAGAAAACCAATTGTTGATTACTTATTTTTAAAGCAAAGTGGAGGAAAGCCAAAAGAAATAAAGGGAGAATTGCCAAAGGCAAGTGATGGGTGGCCAGAATCAAGAAAGCATTTGGAAGGAGTGGGATTGCTTGAGCCACAAATCATGGAAAAGGGAGGTAAGGCTGGTAATGGGAAGCCTAATACAAATAAAGACCATATTGCAGAACTAGAGAAAGGCCGAATAAAAGAAAAGAAGCGATGGGCAGAATTAGAGGAACAACGAAATAATATAATAAAAGAAGACGACAGTATAAAGGCTACACTTGGAAAATATAGCCCATCTCAATTAAAAAGAAAAATCGAGTTAAAAAAGACTTACGATGAGATGATAAAAGAATTTAGTGGGGTAACAAAAAGATACAATAAAATAAGAAAAGAGCAAATAGATATAAATAATAGCGTAAAAAAAGAATCACCTCAAAAAATAACTAAAAAACTCGATCCTAAGAAGCTAGATGTGAAGCAATTGGAAACGAAAATAAATCATACTACACCAGAAGATATTCAAGAGTACGATCCAAAAACTAATTCATTCTTAAAGCCTAGTGAGCAAGCGGCAGCGTCATCAACTGCAATAGTAAATCCAAACAAAGTAGATCCACCACAAATAAATCAAACATTAGTTGATCCTGCGCAAGCGACTCCTGTTCAAACTGATTCTACAGCAAGAACTAATGTTATTCCGCCAAACACGCCAATAGTAAATCCAAATAGAACTAACCCTGCTCAAATAGATCAAACACTACTTGATCCAAAACAAGTAGTTCAGGTACAAACTGATCCAGTAAATGAAGGAAGAGGAGCCCCATTAGTAAATAATGCCAATCCAAATGCGTTAGGTGTGGTACTTCAGCCTAATGCAAATCAAGTTCCAGCAGTAGCGCCAGCTGCTCCTCCAGACCCACCTCTTACAGAAGTTCAAAAATCAAATAAAGAACTTGACGATTTGATAGAAAGTATTAGGACTAAGTACTCAAAACAAGAAGAAACATTAAACACTAGACGAGAAGTTGATAAAAATGATGTAGATTCACTGATCAGGAGAAAGAATTCGAACAATGCTTTTCAGCTAGGCAATCAAGTACTGTTTAATGGGCTACAGAGTGGATACAGCAACCCTGCACTAGAAAGCACATCGTTAATTGAATCCCAATATAAAGACACTCCTGGTGCATTGGTTGACCAACAAGCTAATGCTCTTGCTGCAAATAGTAATAGCGTTGTAAATGCGCTTGCTTCTGCTGGTGTTTCTCCTGGTGAAATTGCTAGTTATGCTGCTAAAACAACAGATTCAGTTGTGGCTGCACAAAGTGACTTAAGGTCAAAAGAAAATGATCGATCATTTAATAATAATAAAGGAAAAATAGCAGATTTTAGACAAGTCATACAGGGCAATAATCAAAAAATTGCAGACCAAGAAAATCATCTGACTGATTTTAATAATAAAAAATTAGCAAGTATTGGAGGGTATGTAAATGATTACCTTACAAATAAAAGCAGTATTGCTGACAATCAATACACTTTGAATAAAAAGGGGGATACTGATTATTATGATGCACTAGGAAGTATCGATAAAGCAAGAACTCAACTTGATATTGCTAAAATACAAAACAAACTTGGACAAACTAATGCAATTGTTCCACCAGCACCTGTAGTTCCACCTGTTCCTGGAGTACAGCCAGTAGCACCTGCTTATGATCCAAATACATCTCCACTTCAATTAGATCCTAGTGTTCAAACTAAAAATCAACTTACAGACGGAAAAGACGCAAATAATCTAAATGATTTATTGGCTCGTTTTAGTGGACTTGACGCTGCTACAAAAGCCAAGTTACTAGAACAATTAAAAAATTCAAACTAATGCCATTTTATCCAAATTTATATAACGTTGATCGTGGTGACATAAAGCAAACGCAGTATGCTGGGGATTATTCCATTCCATTAGTAGATAATAAAGACTATGATAGCCTTTTTGAAACAAGTGTTAAACTAAGGGATGAAAAAGTTAAAAACTCGGAAGATTTATTTAAAAAATTAAATTTGATTAAATCAAAAGGGGGGTTTACAAATCCAGATCTACAAGCAGAAGACGAAAGACTAAAAGAAGAATTCAAAGTAAATTCAGCATCTATAAGTGCCGCAATAAATGGAGGTCCATATTTAACGAGAAAACTCGAAGGAGATTTTTATAATTATTCAAATTCTGCTAAATATTGGGAATTACAAAAGCAAGAAAACCAATATCAACAATTCAGAAAAGAAGCTGAAAAAATAAAAGACCCAAATTTTAAACAACAAGCATTCGCTGCTGCAAATGCATATGCCACTGGACAAGTAGATCCTGTAACTGGAAAGAAATTAACTGCTTTTGAATTAAATTTAGGTGAATATGCACCTATGGACTTAGATAAAGAGATTAATGCTGGATTGGATAACTTGATTACTAGAAATGAAGTCATAGAAGAACGAAATGGAATGCAGCAGACAATTAAAAAAATAAAAATTGATCCAAAAGCGGCAAACGATTTTTTGACTATTTATCAGGCAAATCCAGCAGTGCAAAGAAATTTATATGCAAGGGGACTAGGTACAACTATTTACAACGAAAAAACAGGTAATATGGATTTCCATATCAATGACAAAGGAAAGTTATGGATGGATAATATACTTACCGCAAAAACAACGCCAGTCGATGATGTGCAAGGTGTTAGATTTAACACCAAAGCTTACAACGAGCAAGCTATACACGGAGGAACTGGAGCCGTAACAGATAACATTGCGACAGGAAGCACATCGTCAGACGAAGGCATAAAAAGAGAAGGAGACCAAAATGTAAAAAGAAGAATTAGTGAATTTGATGAAGACTTATTTAGAAAACAAGTGGCAGTACAGTTGAAAGATCCTGCATTTAGAAAGAAAATGGTAGACCAGGGATTTTTAAATGAAGACGGATCATATACTACTTCGTTTTCAGAACAGATAGACATATACAAAAAGAAAGGACATCAAAATAAAATCACTGGAAACAAAAACGTAGCGAGGGAGAGCACAGCTACTGGGAAAGGATCTAAAGCTGGTCAAGGCAAAGCTATTTTAAGAAGTGCTTTTGATGAAGCTGGATTAGACTTGATAAATGTAGGAGGGCTAGACTTAACCAAAAAGGTAAATTATAGAGTTATACAAGGCAAGGACGGCAAATATTGGTTAAGAGTTGGGACTACTCCAGATAACGACATTCCTTTATCTGAAGGGAAGCATTACAACAGGAAGAATGTCCCAAAAAAGGGACCTGAACCATGGGCACTGTCTCAGTTTAGTAAATTGGAAAAGGCAGCTCCAGTGAAACCTGCGCCAGCGAAAGCATCTACAGTGAAACCTGCGCCAGCGAATACTGGCTTAATCTATATGAAGTAACATTATGCCAGATCCAAAAGGAAATTTAAAAGTACTTTTCGAAAGGTACGGAAATAAAATTGTAGATGCAGGAGGCAATCCATTATCGGAAGATGCTTTTACGGAAAAAATGTCCAATCCTGAAAACAGAAAGGCTTTATTTGAGGCACGTAAAGAAGATTTTGGGAATGTCAAAACACAAGATGAATTTGATAATTTTCTAGGATACCAGAAAATAGAAGACAAGGCAACTCCATATTTTCAAGCAGAACAGCAAAAGTTAGAAAATCAACCTTCGTCTCCGAGGGTAGGAGTTTCTTCTCCTAAAGCATTGGGGCAAAATACTGAGCAACAGGTAGTAACGCCTAGCAAGGAGTCTTCTAAAAATAATAATTCAGAACCTATTTCTGAAGAAGAATTTAATTCCGATGATACTGGCACAACTGATAATCTAATACAGCATACTGGAGAAATAAATTCAGATGGCTCTGCGGTTATTGCTCCAGACACTCCTCCTTTAACAGTAGGTACAAATTTAATAAAAGAGGTTTTAGGTCTTGATCAATTTAATGCCCGAAAGCCGATAAAAGATTTCTTTATAGATCCCAAAACTGGGCAACGAACACAAATACACAGAACATTAAGTGGAGTACCAGTTGGTGAAAAAGACACTGTGGAATACAATGATGCTCCATTGACACCAGAAGCACAAACGATGAAAGATGTCCTTGGATTTCATCCAGAGGAGAAAGTAGATCATTTACAAAATCATCCAGAATTTTTAGGTAAAAGCAAAAAAGAACTCGAAAATTTATATAGCACGTTAAATGCAAATATAGAAAACGATAAAAAAGCTACAACAGGAAATATCCCAGCAAGTCAATTAAAAATTCTGCAAAAGCAATTAGATGATGTAACTGATTATTTGGGAAATATAGATAACCCGAATAGAAATAATATTGTTTCAGGAGAAGCTGAAATGAATACTAGAATAGCTAGAGATAATAAAAGTCCATCAGAATCTTATGAAACGGTGAGAAGTCTCAGCGAAGACAATATGAACTCGTTAAAGGCATCATACAGTAGAACTAATAGTAAACTTGCGAAAGCCATTGGAGTTGATCCAAATACAGATTTTGGAAAACTACGAGATGATCTTAATAATATAGAACCTGGAAAAGAATTAAATCCAGAAGGAAAGGAGCTATTAAAAAAAGTAAATGAAAATAGTGAGGAAATAGATAATGCTGTAAAATTTGGAAAACTAATAGATCGACAAGCAGATGATTATGCCAAAAATTTTGGAATAGAAAAACAGATAACAGATGCGGAGCAAAAATATCAAGCGGAGGCCGATGCCTTACACGAGGAAAGTAAATCAAACTGGGCTTATGATGTGCTGAGATCTACAGGATTTGGATTTAGAGACTTCCTAACTGCTACGGATCAAATAACGCAAAATTTAGCTATAAAATATACTGGCTATATGACCGGAACAGGTCTTTACGCAACTACATATAATAAATTAGTTAAAGAAGGGAAACAAAAAGAAGCGGATGATTTTTACTTAGAAATATACAAAGACACAAAAGTAAGTCAAGCTGATGACCATGCCTCTACTACAAAGCCTTCTGCAATAACTAAACCTTTATTTGAAAAGAATTTAAAAGTAAATGGATATAATTTTATTATTGATGATGACGATAAAGTGAAAGGTGCCAGAAACGAAGACGGATCTTTAGTTCTATTTTTTGGTGATAAAATAAAAGAAGCTGCATATGATGTAGAAAAGAACTTCGACAAATATAAAGATCAAGTAAGTTCAACAAGTGATCCACTTAGAAGAGCAATGGGAGTTGGGGTAGAAACATTGCAAGTTATAAGCGACATGGCACCATTGTTAGCGACATCAGCAGTTACTGGCGGATCCTCAATGGGAGTGATGGCACCTATGTTTGCTCAAATGCTTGGGCAATACTATTCAACTGCATTTGTAGAGTTTGGAGACAACACAAAAGCTGCCTCTTTAGCAATTGCAAAAGCAATGGCACAAGCATATTTAGAAGTAAAAATAGGAGGAGTTGAGCAGGCATTCGGGCGGCAAGTTGCAAGAAAAGGAATAGCAGGCAAAGTGGATGAATTGGCAAGAAGATATGTCGATGGAGAAATAACCAGTAGGGAATTCAATAAACTAGTTTTTCAAAAAGCTGCAAAAAAAACAGCCGAAGAAATATGGCTAGAAAATACAGAAGAATTTGTTCAGTCTTATTCTGATGATTTTTTCAATACGCTTGCAGGATCGAAAGAAGAATCTCCGACTTTAAAAACTAATATAAATACAGCAGTAGTTACTTCGCTCGCTACCCTTCCTTTAGCTTTGATTACTTCCTTGGGTAACAGTAAAGCGCATAGGAAGAGCATAATATATGCTGTAAATATAAATAAAGCATTTAATCAATCAATTGATCATTTATTAGAAAATGGAGAAATAACACCAGAGAGGGCGAAAGAACATAAAGATTTTATTAACGGAATATCAGAAAAAGCAAATGAATACAGATCACTTGGCGCTTCCAATAAATCACTAGATGAAATAAAAGAAATCTTAACTGATAAGGCAATTGAAGAAGAGCGATTAAAGAAGGCAAAAACCGAAGGAGGAAGAAGAAGGAGTCAAGCAGAAATAGATAAATTAGATAAAAAATTAGAAGTATATGATGAAAAGGCTAAGGATGGATTCAAGGGAGATAAAGTTGGCCATGAATTAGATAGAGAAAATTACAAAGGTGCTTTAAATACTAGAATCAATAATAACGGAGGTATAACGCCAGATGATCACAAAACAGTTAATGAGCTATACCAAGAAAGAAACAGAGCTTCTATTGATCTTGAAATAACCGAAAAAAAGTATGGAGAAAATGCACCATTAACCAAAAGAAAAAAAGCAGAATTAGGTGAAATCGAAAAGAAAATAGATGAAGTCTTAAACGAGTACACACCTGCCAATACTGTGGAAGCACCTGTAGCACCAATTCCTCCAAAACCAGAAGGACCAACGGCAGGTAAAAAAACATTTACTGATTTCGACAATACGCTTTATGATCCTAGAACTGGAAAATTAACAGATTTGGGATTAAAAATAAAAGATAGAATTGCGGCAGGAGAAGACATTGAAATATTAACAGCAAGAGAAGGTACTGATACAAATAGAAAATTAATTTCGGATGCATTAGGAATTGATCCTGATAAAATAAAAATGGGATTAACGCCAGCAGGAAAAGCCTCAGAACTTTCCAAGCATGAAGGGCCAAAAGAATTCTACGATGACAATAAAGAGAATATAGCAGCAGCTAAAGCAACTGGGGCTGATGTTATTGATACCGGAACTTCAAAAAATGAAGAAGCTGTATCATTTGTTGGATTAGATAATTCTACGGCAGCGGCTAAAATTTTAAAAGACGGAAATTGGACGAAAGAAGAATATGATAACTGGCTAGGACTTAATAATGGAGATGAAAACCAACAGACAGAGGCAGATGATCTTCTAGCACAAAAGAAAAAAG
>JBKJQV010000108.1:0-14550 GCA_046593815.1 Sediminibacterium sp.
CTCACCATATTCATTTTTGCATTTGCTGAATTAATAAACGGTATGCCTGTACCATAACCTGAGGATTACTCGACTTCATACTCAGGATAATATTATGGTATTCTTCGCCTCTCGCAATACGTAAAAATTCCATAGCACTTTCCACCATGCCAATCGGCGTATCGCCATACCTGCTCATTATTCTGTCGCTTAAAGAACCATGATTGGTTCCAATTCGCATAGCTGTACCATATTCCTTGCAAATCAATACCAATGGTGTAAATCGTTCTCGTATTCTAACTATTTCTTCTAAATACTCAGCATCGGTATAATCAATTTGTTCAAACTTTTTTTTATCTACGTAGTTACCCGGATTAACACGTACTTTTTCAACTATTCTTGCTGCAATCTCTGCGGCATTTGGAGTGAAATGTATATCAGCTACCAATGGAGTTGTGTACCCTCTTTTGCGCAATTCATCTTTTATATTTTGTAAATTTTCTGCTTCCTTTTTAGAAGGAGCAGTAATACGTACAAGTTCAGCACCTGCTTCAATACAACGGATCGTTTGCTCAACAGTTGCCAATGTATCCATTGTATCAGTGGTTGTCATGGTTTGCACACGAATTGGGTGCCCATTACCGAGCAAAAGGTTTCCAATCTTTACTTCCCTGGTTATTAATCTTTTATAAGCTGTAATTGAGGGGCAATACAATTGCATAGCGGTTAAATATGTAGCAAAACTAACAAAGAAACTGCAGTAAGGGTTTACTGTTATATTAATATTTACCAAAACACTTGCAAATGAAATAGATAATGTTTATTTTTCTAAACCTTTATTTAAACCTATAAAATAATAAGATATGAACAAAGACAAATATTTGAAAAACAACCAAAGACGTAGTTTTTTAGCCAAAATGGCTGGAGCCATGGGAATTTCTTTCTTTGTTAATCAATCAGGGCTTCAAGCCGCTGAGCAATCTGAAATGGCCGTTGGGGATTGGTTAAGCAAATTAACTGGAAAGCATAAAATGGTATTTGATGTAACTCAACCTCATGGAATTTTTCCTTTTGCTTGGCCAAAAGTTTTTTTATTAACTAACCAGGCAACTGGAACACCTGAGAGAGAAAGTAATGCCGTAGTTGTTTTACGACATAATGGTATCCCTTATGGCTTGGAAGACAGGCTTTGGGCAAAATATAAATTTGGTGAATTTTTTGGAATAGATGATCCTCGCACAGGAAAACCAGCTTTGCGTAATCCAATGTGGCAACCCAAAGAAGGCGAATTTAAAGTACCTGGTATTGGCCCTGTACCAATTGGTATAAATGAATTGCAAAGTAGTGGTGTTATTTTTTGTGTGTGTGATATGGCACTTAATGTAAACGGATTTACCATTGCCGCAAAAATGAATCTTGATGGAGTCGAAGTAAAAAAAGATTTTGTATCAGGATTATTACCTGGTATCAATCTTGCACCTTCTGGTCTATGGGCAATTGGAAGAGCGCAAGAAAGTGGATGTGGATATTGTTTTGCGAGTTAAAATAAATAAGGTATCGTCCAAATTTATATTGAATTATTTTCTGGACGATACCTTTTATTAGTTTGTATATCTTAGTGATTTGATTATCTTTTCCCTTCAAGAAATCCTTCGTGTTTTAATATTGTATTTAGAATATTAAATCGAACTGATTTCATATCTATTTCTTTCGCCCCTTCAACATTTAGCACAAAAAAATAAGGGTGTTTATTCTCTTCAATCCAACCAACCAACCAACCCAAAGAATTTCCGTTGAGTAAATGCCCCCATCCGGTTTTATAGCTGAGTTTATAATTAGCGTTAGACTCTTGAAGCATTGCTTTCTTTACTATTTCTT
This sequence comes from Sediminibacterium sp., assembly GCA_046593815.1. Taxonomy (GTDB): domain Bacteria; phylum Bacteroidota; class Bacteroidia; order Chitinophagales; family Chitinophagaceae; genus Sediminibacterium. The sequence continues at coordinate 1,858 of JBKJQV010000108.1, forward strand.
GAGTTCTCTTTTGAAAAGGTAATTGTGTAAAGAAGAGTTTTTTAACCAATCCTAATTGCTCATCGGCAGTAATTTTTAAAGAATTATCCAACCAAAAAGTATCAACCGAAGTACTTATAACTTTATTGCCATACTTTAAACTATCGAGCCAAAATTGCATGGTATCTTTTCCTATTCTTCTGGCAACTTCTTGATAGTAAGGCACTGCAGATACTTTAAATGCCTCTTCCATGGATAGGTCTTTGTTCCATTCAGGAATGGCTCTTACAACACCATCCCACTTAATCACCATTTTTTCATTAATAATTCTGCCAGTTTCAATACCTATTAAAGAGTTAACAATTTTAAAAGTAGATGCAGGTAAATAAGCTGAATCCTTGTATCGTTTTAAATTATATATAGTGAACTCCCCAGTTCCATTATCATATAAACCAAAGCTTCCGGTAACGTTATTTGAATCAAAGTATTGTTGAATTGTATTATCAACTTTTACATTATTAGGAGAACAAGAAGAAATTATTAATGAAGAATTAAAAAATAAAAAAACGATATTTCTCCATTTAACTAAACTGTTCATTTTCATACTTATTTTAATTCATAATTTTTAATTCATACTTCCTATTTACCCAACACTCCTAAATCTTTCCCAACTTTAATAAACGCTGCAATAGCTTTATCTAAATGCTCTTGTGTATGAGCTGCACTTAATTGAACCCGAATTCTTGCTTGCCCTTTTGCAACTACTGGAAAGAAGAATCCAATAACATAAATATTTTCATCCAATAATTTAGCAGCAAAATTTTGTGCAAGAACAGCATCATACAACATAATTGGAACTATTGGATGATCACCTGGCTTTATATCAAAACCTGCTTCTGTCATTTTTGTTCTAAAATATTTAGTATTAAATTCTAATTGATCTCTTAAAGTAGTAGCAGCAGTTAGCATATTTAATATTGCAATAGAAGCCCCTACAATGCTTGGTGCAACAGTATTTGAAAATAAATAGGGTCTGCTACGCTGACGAAGCATTTCAATAATTTCTTTTCTACCTGAAGTAAACCCTCCGCTTGCACCACCTAAAGCTTTACCTAATGTGCCTGTAATAATATCAATCCTTCCCATTACACCTCTATATTCATGTGTTCCTCTTCCTGTTTTTCCTAAAAAGCCCGAAGAGTGACATTCATCGATCATTACAATTGCATCATACTTATCTGCTAAGTCGCAAATTTTATCGAGCTGAGCAATCGTTCCATCCATACTAAATGAACCATCAGTAACAACAACTCTACTTCTACAAGTAGCGGATTCTATCAACTTTGTTTCTAGATCAGCCATATTATTATGTTCATACCTAAATCGTTGAGCTTTACATAAGCGAACTCCATCTATAATAGAAGCATGATTCAATGAATCGCTAATAATTGCATCTTCTTCTCCGAACAAAGGTTCAAAAACACCTCCATTGGCATCAAAAGCTGCGGCATACAAAATGGTATCTTCAGTACCTAAAAAGTCAGCAAGCTTACTCTCCAACTCTTTATGAATGTCTTGAGTACCGCAAATAAATCGCACACTACTCATGCCATATCCATGGGTATCAATTGCGCTATGTGCAGCTTTAACCACTTCGGGATGCGATGAAAGTCCTAGGTAATTATTGGCGCAAAAATTCAATACTTGTTTTCCATTTACAGTAATTTCTGGACCTTGTTCACTTGTAATTATACGCTCTTTTTTAAAAAGACCATCAGTTTCAATTGCAGCTAATTCGGTCGTAATTCTAGAGACAAAACGTTCGTTCATAATGGATTTTCATTAGAACGGCAAAGATAAGGTAGTTGAGCGTTTATTATCCTATTACAAATCGATATCCAACACCTTTAATGGTAATAATTTGCAAATTTGGGTCGTCTTTCAAATAACCCCTAATCTTAGTAATATAAACATCTAGATTACGACTATTAAAAAATGAATCATTTCCCCAAATATGGTTGAGCAAATCTTTACGCTGAATTACATTGTCGATACTCAATATCAAATAACGGATCAGTTCTGATTCACGATACGATAGCTTTTTTTCGTCACCATTAAAAATCAATAACTGCCTGTTGCTATCAAATAAAAATAGCCCAATATTTAAAATCCCCACTGCATCTTTGCCTCTTTCATTGGTGTTAATTCTCAATACATTCTCTATCCGAACTATCAATTCTTCCATGCTAAACGGCTTACGCATATAATCACTTGCCCCAATTTTAAATCCTTTTACAACATCTTCAGTTTGCGTTTTTGCAGTCAAAAAAATAATAGGTACATCGCTATTTATAACATGTATTTCTGCAGCCAGCTCAAATCCATTTTTATTAGGAAGCATAATATCTAAAATGCATATATCTGGCGAAAAAGATTGAAAAGCCTGAACAACATTTTTTCCATCAGATTCCATTAATACATCGAATCCTCTTAGTGTAAGAGTTTCAAAAACAATCTTACCTAAAAAGATTTCATCTTCTACATATAGTATTTTAATGGCCATATATTGAAACTATACTTTTCTAATAAATTGCTTATTTATAATATCCACTTTATTTTTTTCATCAACAGGTAGAATGATTTTAAAAATACTGCCTTTACCTAATTCACTGGTTACTTCTATTAACCCTTGATGAAGTTTAATGATATGACTTACATAGCTTAAGCCCAAACCATATCCCTTTACATTATGTGTATCGCCAGTGGGTACACGAAAAAATTTCTCAAATATTTTATGTTGAAATTGTTGAGGAATTCCAATACCGTTATCAGCAACTGAAATAGCAACGATATTTGTTAAAGGAATATTTAGATCAATATCGATGTGTGCTCCAGATCCACTATATTTTAAAGCATTATCAAATAAATTGTACAAAACGCTGCTGATATGTAATCTATCTGCAAAGATTATTAAGTCTGATTGAGCTGATTGAAAATTTATAATTGTTCTATTTTTTTCGAATTGCAGTTGCAAAGACATCAAAACTTCGTCAATTAACCCTTTTATATTAAACCACTCTTTATTTAATATAATTTTATCAGACTCGAACATGGATAGTTTTAATACCTTATCGACCAATAAATTCAAGCGTTGCAATTCAAGTGTAGAAATATTTAAATATTCGTTAGCTCTTACAGGGTCGGCCATTGCATTAAAGTTTTTTAATGCTTCTACTGCAACCTGAACAGTAGCAATGGGTGTTTTTAATTCGTGAGTAACATTACTTATAAATTCATTTTTAAATAATGCAAGTCTTTGCTGATTAACTATATTTTTATAAAGAAAAACAAAAGCAACAGATGTAAAAATGATTAAAAATAAAGAGAACAATATTTGTGGAACAATCTTTTCTGAAATTAATTTATTGATGTTCGAAAACGAAGCCTGGTACCATCTTGGCTTAACAAAACCTACAGTAGCACGGCTAGTTGTGAACTTTACAGGATTAATGCTATCATTTCTTTGAGTACTATCTAGCAATCCTGTTTCGAGTTTAAAAGGAAGATATATTCCTGCATTTTTAAGGTGAGAACTATATGCAGAATCAACCTCGCTTATAGGTAAAGAATCAGCCAACGGTCTCCCTCTTGATAGCATCCTTATAAAGGAACTATTTATTGAAATTTTATCAGTTCCATTTATTTTTTGCTTCAGTAAATGATGATTGGTATCATTTAATTTATGCACATTTAATCCAATATTATTTAGTTGAATCATTTTTTGTTCAAGTGAATCCGAGATTTTACCTTGAGAATTATTCATCTTCATAACAATTCGAACTGAACCTGAATTGCCAGATTGATTAATGATTGAATCGATTGTGCTTTTAGATAGCTTTATTGATTTATTTATAATTGAACTAGTATCCTTATTAATGCTGATTATATTCAGGGATTTTGATAAAGTGTCATTAAACACATGTGTATTAAATTCTTTTACTCTAAATGTATCTTTATTATTTAATTTGTTTTTTTCATTTAGTAGTGCATTTACAGCATCTAAAGCAAAAAGGTTATTCCCTTTACTCGTATTAAAAATAATAGTATCAGCTTTAAATCGATTGAGTTGCAATTGATAAATTAATTCTTTGAAAATAACATCTGTCTGTTTTTGTATACGTATTTTCTCTTCATTAAATATTCGATTGATCCAATAACATTGGAACAATACAATCAAAGCGATAGCGCTAATCATAATTATTCTAGATAGAAATAACTTCTTCATAAATTCAATACAAATATAAAGCTACCAAAAGTTGATTTGTGTTTTATTAACCTTAATTAACCTTAATGAACTTAACACAAACATTGATTTCAATAGCTTTGTGAACTAAACTTTATAAAATGAAACATTGGATTACAGCAGCAGCATTTATGGCCTCAACTGGCTTAATAGCTCAACAAAGAGAAGGAACAGTTCTGTATGAGAAAAAAATGAATATGCATAAGAATTTACAGAATGAGCAAATGAAAGCCTTTATTCCCGAGTTCAGAAATACCAAACATATGCTCTTGTTCAGCGATAGTGTCTCTATCTATCGAATGATACCTGAGGAAGAAGCCCCAGATCCATTTTCTGGTGGAGGCGGGGGCGGGCAAGTAGTTATAAGAATGGGTGGAGGCGGAGATGGTGGAGATATGTATAAAAATTTTAGTCAACAAAGAGGGATTCAAAGCTTGGAAATGGGTGGTAAAAACTTTTTAATTATTGATACATTGAAACCTCAACCATGGAAAATAACTGAAGAAACAAAAAAAATACTTGGTTATACTTGTTATAAAGCTACTAGAAAAATGCCACAGCCTAGAATGATGTTGAGAACAATGTCTGTTGGAGGTAGTGGATCATCAGACACTTTAAAAAATAGTATTGCTAATACCCCAAAAGAAATAGAAGTAATTGCATGGTATACCAATGATATTATTACACCAGCTGGACCAGAAAATTATGGTCAGTTACCTGGCTTAATACTTCAATTGGATATAGACAATGGAACAACAGTTTTTAATGCAACCGAAGTAAAGGTTACGCTCAATAAAAAAGATTTAAAGGAGCCTACAAAAGGGAAAGCTATTAGTAGAACTGAGTACCAAAAACTAATGACGGAAATGATGAATAATCAAGGTCCGGGTATGTTCCAGAGGAATAAAAATTAATGTTGTTTGAGCTTAACTTTAATGTTATGGAATAAAAAAAGCGCCTTATGTAATATACATCAAGGCGCTTTTTAATTAATATTAATTATCAGAATGTCCTGATCATTACTCTAGCTCCTCCATTTGCATTGCCTGATCTATTTAATCGGTAACTAAAGCTGAGTAAAAAGTATCGTTGTAACACATTGTATTTTGTATCCTGTACAAAGTTTTGATTGGCTGTTCTATTGATTCCAATATTTTTATTCAATACATCGAGTACACTCAATTTAAGTTCGCCTTTTTTATACTTTAAAAAAGATTTAGCTACAGCTATGTTCCATAGAGGAATAGTTGCATTAAACCCATCTGATCTTCCACTATTAATAGTTAACTCAAAACTATTGTTGAGCACGAATCCACCAGGCAAAAAGTTATTCATATCTATCCCATAAACCTGTTGTAGATACTTATTATTTAATTGAGGCTGATAAGAATATTTAGCTGAGTTAATATTCAATCTAGCAGTAATGGCAATATCAATTGTAGTATCTAAAGCAAACTGATAATTTAAGTTAGGTGTTATACTAATATTATCAATCGTATTATTTGCACCATTTATAAAACTAATTGTCCTAAAATTATTTGCAGAAATCCCCATATCGATCCTTGATTTAATTTTTTTAATAGGAATACCATAATTGAAATTTCCAAATAAAAAGTAACTCCCATTTGCATTTACAGGAGTGGTAACTCTAGAACCATTTGGTTTAATTAAGTCTGAAGAAACGATGGCATCAATTGTTGGAGAATAAGAAATAAAAGCAAATAGATTTCTTTGGGTATAGATATCAATTGAAGACCAATTTAATGATAATGAATGCGAATAACTTCTTTTTAAATCCGGATTACCAGTATATGTATTTAATGGATCACTAATATCAAGTACAGGTTGTAATTGAAAAGTAGATGGCTGATTGGTTGTTGTATTATAATTAAAAGCCAATGAACTAGTACTTTTCTTTTTATACTGAATATTTACAGACGGTAAAATATCAGTAAATGATTGTCGAATACTATTACCAATTGTATTATTGATGCTTTCAAGTGAAGAAAACTGAATATTAGCTCCGGTTGTAACACTGAACTTTTTAAAATTAGAACGGAAATTAATACCAGTTCCGCTATAATTATAAATACTCTTAAAATCATTGCTCAAAGCATTATTTTTTGCATCGTATTTATTTGTAGACCCATTAAAATCGTAAATTTCTTTTTTACTTTCGCCCACATTGGTATTAATAAAGCCGTTAACTTCTAACAACGACTTTTTACCTATTGGTTCTGTGTAAACTAAATTCGTTCCTACACTTCTAGTGGTAGCATCTCGTTTATTGCTCTGATTAACAATAGAATCAGGTAAAGGTACACCACTAATGTAAAACCTATTAATTGTATTAAGTGTGCCATCCTGTATACTTGTATTATATGCCATACTTGTTGTTGAAGAAATAGTTCTTCCTTTCTTTTTAAACTTATGCCTCAATAAAAGATTCCCATTGAAGTTGAAAGCATTGGACTTACTATAAGAATTTGTACTTCCTTCATTCAGCTTTATCCCTTTATCATTAATTGATGTATAATTACTATTAGCTCTATTTTCACCATTTTGCAATGTAACCTGAGGTGAAAATCTAAGCGAACTAAAACTATCTATCTTTTGATCGATTATTGCATTTAACCTTTGCTGCTGATTATGCTTTACTGTATTGCTTTTTGAGTTATAATCAAAAATATTACCGGGTGATAAATTTTGGCGATTGATTTCTCTATCAGTTGATAAATTCACATCAGAAACGATCCCATTTAAATTTAAATCGGTTTTTTTCTTCCAGTTGTTATTGTAATTCAGCCCCCCTGCAAATGTAGTAGCAATACCCTGTTGGTTTTGACCCATTCCTGATATAGGTAATCCTCCATCATCTTCTCTATTTCCACCAATCCTAATATTTACTCCACCCCCGCTTCTCATACCTCTAGCCAATTCACCAGAAAAATTCAATGCATCATTTAAAGAAAATCCCTGCCTATTTGTATTATTGCCCATTCCAATAAATGAAACTTGCTTATCGCCTTTAAATTTATTTACATTGGCTTGTGCATCATATCTCTCTTTGGTTCCAGAAGCGGCTGTTAATCTACCAAAAGTTGCATTATCTCTATCTTTCTTTAATTTCAAATTAATGGCTTTCTCCGATTGTCCATCTTCAATTCCTGTAAATTCAGATCGATCACTTTTTTTATCAAATACCTGAACTTTATCAATTGCATCTGCATCTAAATTTTTAGTAGCAAGTTTAGGATCGCCTGTAAAAAACTCTTTTCCATTTACTAAAAACCTGTTTACTTTTTGGCCATTTACTTTAACGGTACCATCTTTATCAACAGTTACACCTGGTAATTTCTTTAAAAGATCTTCTACAACTGAGTTTGGTTGAGTTTTAAAATTTTCTGCATTAAACTCTACAGTATCATTGTTAATAGTAACAGGAGGTCTTCTTGCAACTACTGTAACATTTCCTGAATTCAATAAATCTGTCAGTACAACATTTCCTAATGCTAGCTGCTCACCTACCGAAAGTTTTATTGATTTCCAAACTGGATTAAACCCAACATAAGAAAATGTAATAAGGTAATTCCCTTTTGCGAGTGAAGTCAATTTAAATTTTCCAGAAGAGTCTGCCCTTGTAAAGCTTACTAATGTTGAATCACGTTCATAAATTATAGAAACAGTTGAATAAGCTAGACCCTTTTTTGTGATTGAATCAAATACAGTTCCTGAAACAGTTGCATTGGATTGTTGTGCATTGACTGATAATTGCAATAATAAAAAAACAATAAAAAAACCGATTACTTTCATACTTCAAATTTAAGTACTAAAGTAGTCTGCATTTATAATTTAATGGGTTAACTAACTTTAGTTAAAAGTTAATCAATGTTAATAGTTTATTTGTTTTCAATTCCCAATAATTCGACTTCAAATATTAATAAAGAACCTGGTGCAATTTTATCTCCTTTTTGTTGATCTCCATAAGCCAAATCAGAAGGAATAAAAAACTTATACTTACTCCCAACTGTCATTAATTGAAGACCTTCTTGCCAACCACGAATTACATTTGCTAAAGGAAAACTAATTGGTTCTCCGCGATCAACAGAACTATCAAATATTTGACCACTAATAACTGTTCCATGATAATGGCATTTAACTGTACTAGCTAATGTTGGTTTTATTGTATCTGTTCCAGCTTTTAAAATCTGGTATTGCATTCCGCTTGGCAATGTTATAACGCCTGGTTTTTTACCATTTACTAATAAAAAATCTTGACCTGCTTTTATTGCAACAGCTGATTTTTTAGAACTATTCACTTTTTGGTAGCTACCAATACAAACATCAAGAGATTCTTCTGCAATGATTGGTTTTTTCATTTGAAATGCATCTTGCATTCCTCTCTGAAATACAGCCAAATTTAGGGGATCTAGGCCTTGAGATCTAAGATTTTGAGCTATTCGTGTACCCAATGCATAACTAGCACTGTCTATTACATTTTTAAATAAAGTAGCAGATGATGTAGTTGACTTTACGGTTGATTTAGCTACAGTTTTGGTTGTTTTTGTTTGAGCAGTTAAAGCTAAAGTTGATGCTCCAAAAAAAAGTGTAAATAGTAATTGTTTCATTGTTTTAAGTATAAGGTGCAATATTACTGCAAAAGTGATTGTATTGCATTGATAGGGGTAATAAAATCAAATTTTGTTATTATTTGATTCATCATTTTGGCAATTTTATCATTATTTAGGTTCCCAATACTGCCTTCATGCGTGTGATTTACAGAAGTAGAATAAGTAAAATTACCTTTTTCAATTGCATCCCCAATTTGTTGATATGCATCTCTAAAAGGGACTCCTTTGAGTACTAACTTATTTACTTCTTCTACACTAAAAATATGTTTATACTTTTCATCTGAAACTATCGATTCATTTATATGAATATTTGAAAGCATTAAATGCACCATTGAAATGCAATTATTTAATTCTGTAAATGCCGGAAATAAATGTTCTTTTAATAATTGTAAATCTCGTTGATAACCAGAGGGTAAATTGGTAGTCATCATTGCTATCTCATTGGGTAATGATTTTATTCGATTGCAATAAGATCGAACTAGTTCAAAAACATCCGGGTTTTTTTTGTGAGGCATTATGCTAGATCCAGTTGTTAATTCTGAAGGAAAAGAAACAAAAGAAAAATTTTGATTTAAATACAAACACATATCCATACTTAATCTTGCTAATGAATCCGCAATATTTGCAATTGACGAGGCCACAATTCTTTCGGTTTTACCCCTCCCCATTTGAGCATATACAACATTATAATTCAATTCATCAAAGCCCAATAAGTTTGTTGTAAGTGTTCGATTAATTGGAAAAGAAGATCCATAGCCTGCCGCAGAACCCAATGGGTTCTTATTCACCACTCTATAAGCAGCTTCTAGCATAATCATATCATCAACCAAGCTTTCGGCAAATGCACCAAACCACAATCCAAAAGAGGATGGCATTGCTAATTGCAAATGTGTATACCCTGGAATTAAATGATCTTTAAACTGATCACTTTGTTTTTGCAGCAAATTAAAAAGCTGATGGGTATTATCTACTATTAATTTTATTTCTGAGCGTAGGTATAATTTAATATCAACTAATACTTGATCATTTCTACTTCTAGCACTATGAATTTTTTTGCCCGCATCACCTAGCTTCTCCGTTAGTAAAAACTCTACATAAGAATGTATATCTTCTACACCTTCAGGAATAACAAAATCAGGATCTATAGTTTTTTTATAAATTATTTGTAATTCCTGTACAAGTAATTCAGCATCAGATTCACTCAATAAACCAACAGTAGCAAGCATTTTAGTATGTGCTATAGATCCTAATACATCAAAAGGAGCCAATAGTAGATCAAATTCCTTATCTCTACTAACAGTAAACTGTTCTACTAATTTAGATGTGCTTGTAGTAGCTTTGCTCCACAATTTCATAGAATATTATTTAATAAATCAATGTACAAATCAATTCCTTGTTCTATTTCTTGAAGATAAATAAACTCATCAGCAGTATGACTCCTAGCGCTATCGCCTGGACCAATTTTTAATGTTGGGAAATGCATTAATGCTTTGTCGCTAGTAGTTGGGCTACCATAGTAAGATTTCCCCAAAGCAATACCTGCTTTTACAATTGGATGGTCTAGTGAAATTGAAGTTGATCTTAGCCTAGTGCTTCTTGGTGTTATAAATGAACCAATATTTTCTTTAATTACTCTAATAATTTCTTCAAAAGTATACAATTCATTTACTCTTACATCAATTACAAAATTGGCGCTTGCAGGAACTACGTTATGCTGCTTATTTTCTGTTTGAAAAGAAGTAACAGTCATTTTTACTTCCCCTAATAATTCACTCACTTTATCAAATCGATAGTTACTAATCCAATTAATATCATTAAATGCTTTATATATAGCATTGTCACCTTCATTTCTAGCAGCATGCCCTGCAATACCTATCGTAGTTGCATCTAACACCATTAAACCTCTTTCCGCAATTGCCATTTGGCATAGAGTGGGCTCACCTATTATACCAAAATTGATAGAAGGTAATTTGGGTAGAAGTGCTTCTATTCCATTGAGACCAGATATTTCTTCTTCCGCGCTAGCAGCAAAAATTATATTGTATTGTAGATTTTGTTTAGGATAAAAATATACAAAGGCTGCTAGTAACGACACTAAACATCCACCAGCATCATTGCTTCCTAGTCCAAATAATTTACCATCTAAAACAGTTGGCACAAAAGGATCTACTGTATATCTTTTATTAGGATGAACAGTATCATGATGAGAATTTAATAATATAGAAGGTTTAGAGGAATCAAAATATTGATTGGTAGCCCAAATATTATTAAAGTAACGATTGAATGGAATTTTTTGGTTATTAAAAAACTGCTCAAGAATAAAAGCAGTATTATCTTCTTCTTTGCTAAAAGAAGGTGAAACAATCAGTTGTTTTAATAATTCAACTGCAGATTTGTATAATAAAGAATTATCCATTTAATATAGTTGTACCAGCATTCCCATTTATTAAGGCTTTTAAATTTGTTGCATTCCCAATAATAACTTTAGATACTCCATTATCTATTGCCGCAAAAGCATTGTCTAGCTTTGGAATCATTCCTGCAAAAATCAATTGCTTCTCTTTTAGCTCTTTATAATAGGTTGATTTTAATTCCTTAATAATTGAATTTTCATCAGTAATATCAAGTAATACCCCTGCTTTTTCAAATGAATAAACAAGTACTGTTTCGAATAAATCGCTTAATGAAGTAGCAATTTCTTGAGCAATAGTATCGGCATTTGTGTTCAATAATTGACCATCACCATCATGCGTAATTGGTGCAATAACAGGTGTGAGGTTTTGATCTAATAGATTTTTAAGTAGACTTGAATTTATTACATCAACATCCCCAACAAATCCATAGTCGATTGATTCTCCCAATTTGCTATTTGCTTTTCGTTTATGCGCTTTAACAGCATTTCCATCAGCACCACATAATCCAAAAGCATTGCATTTATGTTGCTGTAATTGAGCTACAATATTTTTATTAATGTAACCAGCATAAACCATTGTAACAATTTTCAAAGTTTCAATATTGGTGATCCTTCTGCCATCAACCATCTGTTGTTCTACTCCCATTGAAGTAGCTAATTTGGTAGCCATTTTTCCACCACCATGAACAAGTAAACATTTATTATTATTGAGATTCGAATTATTGGTTCCAAAAATTTCACCAACCTGCTGTACAAATAAAGATAATTGTGTAGGATCATCTACAATATTTCCTCCTACTTTTATAATATACAATTTCTCCATGGTTTTACTTTGTACCATTAGCAATTGAAGTAAGTAGATTAGACAAAACAGTTTGTGCAGCCCATACTCTATTTCCTGCCTGACGAGTTACTAAACTATTAGGACCATCTAATATTTCATCACTCAGTTCAACATTTCTTCTTACGGGTAAGCAGTGCATTACTTTAGCGTTATTAGTTTGTTTTAGTTTTTCGTTAGTCATCATCCAAGATGGATCATTCTCATAAACTTTTCCATAATCGGTATAAGTACTCCAGTTTTTTACATAAACAAAATCGGCATTTAATAATGCATCGTCTTGATTATGCATAATTGAAGCTCCTTTTGTAAATTCGTCAGATAACTCATAATCTTTAGGATGCGTAATCACAAACTCAGCCTCATCCCAAGCATTTATCCATTGAGCAAAACTATTGGCAACGCACTGTGGAAGAGGCCTTACATGAGGTGCCCATGTTAAAACAATCTTAGGTTTTCGTCCAGCTTTTATTGGAGAGCTTAACATACTTTCTCGAATGGTAATAATATCTGTTAGTGACTGAAG
>JBKJQV010000133.1:0-7052 GCA_046593815.1 Sediminibacterium sp.
TGAAAATTTAACAGAAATAAAGGGTATTAAACCAGAAGAAAAAATAAATAATTTTACAGAAAAACAAAAAGATATTTATAATAATATAAAACCAACAATTGAAGTAATACCTGACAGAATTATTCCAGAAGATACAAATATACAAATTTTAGATTTAATTTTTAAAAAATAATTATTAAATAAAAATGAAAGTATTTGAAATAGTTAATAATTATCCTATAATTACAGCTGAATGTTTAATGATTCCTGAATTTAAAAATATTTGGGATAGAGATAAAAACAAGAATAAAGAAAATGCGAAAAATGAAATTGCTTATGTATGGTTTATACTTGATTTTAAATCTCCATATCTTGCGTATTCTGAAAGTGAAAGAGAAAAAACTTTAATTAAAGATTTATTTAAAAAAGATAAATATAAACCAGATGATTTAGTTTTAGCTGCAATGAATAAATATCAGGAGTTAATGGAAACTCCTGTTACTAGAATGCTTAGAAGTTCTTTAAATGTAGTTAATAAGCTTAGTGATTTTTTAGATAATGTAGATTTAAATGAAAGAACTAAAAATGGTTCAGTAGTATTTAAAGCTAATGAAATTAAAAATACAGTATCTGATTTAGATAAAGTAGCTACTTCTATTAAAAGTTTAATGGAAAAAGCTTATTCTGAAGAAGAAAGTTTTGAAAAAAATAGAGGTGGAGTTACTGGTGGGGAATTAGAATTTGATAGATTTTAATATGATTATAGATTATAAAAATACAAATTTTGTAGGTATATGTAAAATCCATTCTGATTTTAAACATAAAATGGATCAAGTAAATGAAATTGCTAAAAAAGAAGAATTTTTTATTATTGTTACTTCTTCTTATAGAGAAACTAATAAAGTTAAAGGAGCAATAGTTAAACCTGCTACAAGATCTAATCATATGATAGGTCATGCTATAGATTTTAATTTATCTAAAGATAAAAGATACTATAATTCTATTAAATTAGGAGATATGAAAGGAGAAGATAATGATTTTATTACTAAAATAGTAAAAGAAACAGGATTAACTTGGGGAGGATCATTTAAAACAAAAGATAGTGTACATCTTGATGATAGATTAAATGTATTAAATCCTAAACTTTGGGATAAGAAATTTAAAGAAATAAATAATATAAAATAATATGCCTTTAGGTACTTGGATTAAAAATGCTTTATCAGGAACTGCTACAGGAATAATAGAACCTATTAAAGATCTAGTATTAGGATTAACAATAGATCCTGATAAAAAAGCAGAATTAGCTCAAAAACTAGATGAAATATCTAAATCTCATGATGAAAAATTATTAGAATTATCTAATGATATAGAATCTAAATATTTAGCTGATATAGATTCTGCTAGAAATAGAGAAATTTTAATAGCTTCTTCTGAAAAAGCTCCATTATTAAATAAAATTATATTACCTTTACTTGCAGCATTTGTAACATTAGGATTTTTTGGAATTTTATTATTTATGATGCTTCATGGTATTCCAACAGCTAATGCTCAAGTTCTTAATATAATGTTAGGATCTTTAGGTACTGCTTGGATAGGTATTATATTTTATTATTTTGGTAGTTCTATGGGATCCGCTAAAAAATCTGAACAACTAGATGAATTAATGAATAATAAAAAATAATGAGTTTAGAATCTAAAATTTATGATAGGGAATTTAAACAATCTTTTACTAAAGCTGATGTAGATGAATTTACTGCAACAGCTCAACATTTTACTGAATATAAAGTATATACAAGAGAGCCTTTTAAATCTAAAAGATGGTATGATTTTTGGAAAGAAGAAAGAAGAAGATGTTTAGAAGGTTATAATATAAGTAGAGATTATATTACTGGTTATCACTATTTCTATTTGAATTATGCACCTATGTTAAAAACAAAGGTAATTAAAGAAAATTTAGATGGACAAAATCAAGCTGATCGTATAGAAGGTTTTCCTAATTTTTGGGATGGTGATTATGATTGGTTTCATTATATAGAAGAAGCTGAACAATCTGGTCAACATGCAATGTTATTAGGTTCCAGAGGTAGAGGTAAAAGTTTGAAAACAGGAAGTATGTTAGTTAGAAATTATGAACATATTCCTAATTCTAAAAACTATGCTTTTGCTTATTCTGAAGAATATTTAACTAATGATGGATTATTAACTAAAGCTTGGTCTGTAATGGATCATATATCTATTTATACTCCTTGGGCTAAATCTAGAGATTATGAAGATTCAGGATTACATAGAGAAGCTGCAAAAAAAATACGTCATCAAGGAGTTTGGACACGTCATCCCAGAAGTTATAAATCTGAAATAATGGGAGTTGTAGTTGGAGATAGAATTAATAAAACTCGTGGTAAACGTGGTAAATTAGTTATATATGAAGAAGTAGGTATGTTTAAGAAGTCTGAACAAGGTTGGCAGATGAATAGACCTGCTATGGAAGATGGAAAAAATACTTTTGGATTACAATTAGCAATAGGTACAGGAGGTAGTGAAAAAAATGATTTCTCTGGAGCTGCTTTAATGTGGAAACAACCTAAAGCTTATAGAATATATCCAGTTACTAATAGATGGGATTTAAATAAAGAAAATACTCAAATAGGATATTTTTGGCCTGGTTATATTAATTGTGAAGGATGTTATAATGTAGAAACAGGAGTATCTGATAAAGCAGCTGGTCTTCGTTTTATAGAAGAAGATAGAGCTATAGTAGCTTTAAGTAATGATCCAGATACTTTAACTAGAAGAAAAGCTGAGATTCCTATTTATCCTGATGAAGTATTAATGAGAATATCTCATTCTATATTCCCAAAAGAAGAATTAACTGCTCAAGAAACAGATATAGAAAATAATCCTCATAGATATAAAGATGCAGATTTTGTTGGTAGATTAACTTTAGATAAAAGTAGTCAGAAATATAAATGGATTAATGATAGTTCAAAAACTCCTATATATAAATTTCCTCATGTTAATAATAAAAACATGGAAGGAGCTATTGTTATATATGAACATCCAAAAGAAGATAATGATGGAGAAGTATATCAGAATAGATATTTTGGAGGATGTGATTCATATGACCATGATGAATCTTCTACTAAATCTTTAGGATCAATTAAAATTGGAGATTTATATACTAAAAGAGTTGTAGCTGAATATACAGGAAGACCTAAAACTGCCGATGAATTTTATGAAATAACAAGAAGATTACTTTTATATTATAATGCAAGAGTAAATATTGAAAGTCATAATAAAGGTATATTTACTTATTTTAAAAATAAGAATTGTGAATATTTAATTTTATCTGAGCCTAAAATTGTAAGAGAATTAGTTAGTGATACTTCTATGAAAAGAGAAGGTCGTAGAAAATTAGGTACTCCACCAATTCCAGCTTTACAACAATATGGAAGAGGAGCAATTGTAAAATGGTTATTAGGAACAACTCATAATCCAGATAAAGAAGAAGAAATGAATGTTCATAAACATAGAAATATTACTGATATAAAAGAAATGTTATTATGGAATGAAGAAGGTAACTATGATAGAGTAGATGCCTTAAGTATGTTAATGTTTGCTTGGGAAGATGCAGAAGTATATAAACAAGAATCAGAATTAAAAGTAAAAGATTTAGCAAAAGATGATTATTTTGTAAGAAATTATAAAGGAGCACAATACAGATGGAAAACAAAGATACCAAATTAAAAGTAATATATGATATTAAATCATGTCCAAATGATATTAATATAGATAGTATATTCAATATTATGATGAATGGAGGAATAATTATATATGATTCTTCTTTAGGAGGAGATATTCCTCAACTAATTG
Organism: Sediminibacterium sp.; assembly: GCA_046593815.1. GTDB lineage: Bacteria > Bacteroidota > Bacteroidia > Chitinophagales > Chitinophagaceae > Sediminibacterium. The sequence goes on from JBKJQV010000133.1 coordinate 3,850, forward strand.
ATACTAAGGAACTTAAATTAATGGATGTAGCTTTTTGGCCTAAAAAAGATTTTGAAGAAAGATTTGAAAATTTAGACAAAGAAATTAAAAACACAACATTTAGCTATGTAGAAGGACCTACTAAACTTTAATAAAAATTTGTTTATTAATATTTATTAGCTTATATTTGTAAGTTACACGATTTAGACTAAAATGGAAGAATTACCAACAATACAACCAACACAAAGATTAACTAGAACCAAGAAGACAAAAGATTGGGCTAAAAGAAATCTATTGTATCTGGAAAATATATTAATGAATGATGATTTATCTGGAAGTAAGATAAACATGTATAGAAATGATAATTTATATCATCGTGGAAAACTAAGTACAAAAGAAGTTGCTAAAATAGTTAATCCCTATAATCTTAAAGATTTTACTATTCCTGCTGATTTTAAGAATTTTCCTATTGGAGATTCTAGAGTACAAACTTTATTAGGAGAAGAAATTAAAAGATTATTTGATTGGAAATTTTTTATTACTAATAGAGATGCTGTATCTGAAATAGAGGAAAATAAAAAAGGAATGTTTATTAATTTTATTCAAGAGCAAATTAAAGCTGAAACAGGTTCAGATCAAAAAGCTTTTGAAGAAAAAATGGGTAAATTTCAACAATATATTAGTTATGATTGGCAAGATATAAGAGAGAAATCAGCTAATGAATTACTTCATCATTTTGTATTATATTTAGATCTAAAATCTATTTGGTCTAAATGTTGGTTAGATCTAATTTTATATGGAGAATGGATTATAGATACTACTTGTATTTCTGGTAAACCTTATCAAGAAAGAGTTGATCCTAAAACTATGTGGTGGAATAAAAATTCTGAATTTCCATTTATAGATGATGCTAGTGAAACTATTAGAGAAAGATATATACCTTTAGGTAAAGTAATAGATTTTTATTATGAATATTTATCTGATAGCGATATTCAAGAATTAGAAGAAAAGAAACTTCAATTAAATAATAGACAATTTAGTGCTAGTCAACAATGGACTAAAGATAAAGATGGTATGATTATGCCAGGAAGTATCTTAGAAATTGATGAAGATTCAGGTTCTAATAGACATAATTTTCAAGGTTATTATGATAATAATGGTAATGTTAGAGTAGTTGAAGCTAGATGGATGAGTTTAAAAAAAGTAGCTAAAGTTACTGATATAGAAGGTGAAGAATTTTGGGTTGGAGAAGAATATATTAAACAAGATGGAGAAACTATAGAATGGTTTTGGATTAATGAACCTTGGGAATGTACTAGAATTGCTGAAGATATTTATATTAAAGATCAACCTAGAGATGTAGCTTATAGAAAGTTAGATAATAAATCTGCTTGTTCTTTAGGTTATAGTGGTACATATATGGAAAGAAATGTTTATGATATTTTAAAAGAATATCAAATTAAATATTCTGCTTATATGTATAGAACTGAACAAGCTGTTATTAAAGCTTTAGGTAAAATAGGTGTACTTGACTTAGCTATGATTCCAGATGAATGGGATTTAGATATGTGGATGTATTATGCTACTACTATGGGTTGGGCTGTAACTGATTCTTTTAAAGAAGGAAAAAAAGGTGCAGCTATGGGTAAATTAGCTGGAGGTAGTAATATCCAAAAAAATACTATTGATTTAGAACAAGGTCAATTTATTCAACAGAATATTCAAATGTTGATGCAATTAGAACAACAAATGGATTCTGTTATAGGTATTAATCCTCAAAGAAGAGGACAAATATCTCAAGATGCAGGATTAGGTACTACACAAGAGGCTAAACAAGCTTCAGCTACTATTACAGAGTCTTACTTCACTTTACATGATAACGCTAAATTAAGAAGCTTAGAGAAGCTATTAGAAGTATCTAAATATGCCTTAAGAAATAAAGTAGAATCTATTCAGTATATTACTTCTAATATGACTTCTAAGATTTTTGAAATTGATGGTAATCTTATTAATGAAGCTGAGTATGGTGGAAGAATAGGAAATGCTAGTCAAGATTCACAAGCTTTACAAACTTTACAAAGAGCAGCTGAAATAGGTGTTCAATCAGGAGAAGTTGATTTAATTCAATTAATGACTATATTTAGTAATAGTTCTACAGCTGATATTAAACGTAAGATTGAGAAATCTGTAATGGAAAAAAGACAAGCTCAATCTGAACAATTTAAAGCTGAAATGGAAGAAAAGCAAAAAGATAAGGAAACTCAGATTGAACTTATTAGAATGGTTAATGAGGATAAAGATTTAGATAGAGAATTAGCTAGATATAAAATAGATGCTGATAATCAAACTAAATTAGCTATTGCTGAATTAACAGCTTTAGGTATGGCTCAAGATGAACCTGTAGATATTATAGGTCAAGCTGATCTTTCTTTAAAACAAAATGAGTTTATGCAAAATGTTTTTGATAAATCTCAAGATAGAGATCATAAATCAAGAGAACATAATGATAAAATAGCTTTAGAAAAACAAAAAATAGCTCAAAAAGATAGAGATTTAAAACTTAAAAAAGAAATAGCTGATAAAAAGGCTAAAACTGAAGAAATGAAGGCTAAAAATGATTTAAAAATAGCCAGAACAAACAAGAATTAGTAACATTTAGCTATGTAGAAGGTTCAAAGTATTTTCAATAAAATTTGGATATTAAAAAAACTATATATATATTTGTATTTAGATAGAAGACAAAAACAATAAAAATGGTACAAGAAGGAATTTTTGGTAATGAATTAAATTTGAATCCATTAGTGATAATGGAAGATGATGGTAATGAAGATAATAGTATTATAGAAAATGGTAATAGTGAATTTACTATAGAAGATACAGATAAATCTAAAATACCACTAGTTAAAAGTGCTCCAGTTGTAGATACTCTAGAGATAGATGATGAAGAAATAGATACTACAGTAAATGTAGATAAATCTAAAGTACTTGATAATACTTCAAAAAATACTAGTACATCTAAAGATGTAGAAGTTGCTAGAAGTTGGGGAAATTACTATAAAGAAATTGGATTACTTCCAGATTTAGATGTAGAAAAATTTGAAGGTAATACAGATGATCTTGCTCAATTAATTTATGAGAAAGATGTAGAAAGAATTAATAATGGAATAGATTCTTATAAAGAAAGTGTTCCACAAGTAGTTAAAGATATTTTAGATGCTTGGGAA
>JBKJQV010000207.1:0-2644 GCA_046593815.1 Sediminibacterium sp.
GTAAATGATCCTTCTCAAATTAATAATGAATTTGATTTAAATCTTTTTTCGATCAACGATATTGAAAGAATTGAAGTATGCAGAGGTGCACAAAGTACTATTTATGGTAGTGATGCAGTTGCGGGTGTAATTAATATTATTACTATTAAACAGAATATTACTAAACCTATTAATGTAAAAGCAACTTTATCTGCTGGTAATTTAAATACCTATAGAGGAAATGTACAATTATATGGCAAAGTAAATAAATTAAGTTACACGCTACGCACAGCCAAAATTAAAACAGATGGTTTTAGTAGTGCTTATGATAGTACTGGTAACAAAGGGTTTGATAATGATGCATATAATGGAAACTCAAGTACAGCTAGCCTTCAATATCAAATTTCAGAAAAACTTTTAGTAAAAGGATTTGGAATGTACAATAATTATAAAGCTGGTATAGATGCGGGTGTATTTTCGGACGACAAGTATTTTAATATTAATAACAATATGCTAAATACTGGTGGTGGATTCTATTATAAAGCAACCGGCTTTTCATTAACAGGTAATTATCAATTTAGCCAAACTAATCGTGCATTTGAAAGAGATAGTTTAGATAAATCGGTTTTTAGTTATTTTCAACGAAATAATTATTTTGGTAAAACACAATTTGCAGAGCTGTATGCAAATATTAAACTTGGAAATAAACTTAGTTTATTACAAGGAGTTGAATATCGTTTTGCAAGTATGAATAGTCAATTTTTTTCATTTAGTAGTTTTGGGCCGTTTAGTAGCGGATTTAAGGATACAAGTATTCGTCAATATTCTGTGTATTCTTCTTTTTTATTCAATAATAAAAAAGGTTTTGCTACCGATTTTGGAGTACGATACAATAATCATTCTATGTATGGCAATAATTACACTTTTACTTTTAATCCATCTTATCAGGTAAATGAAAATACAAGGGTATTTGGAAGTGTTGCTTCTGCTTTTAAAACACCTTCACTTTATCAATTATTTGATCCGTTTAGTGGAAGACGGGATTTACAGCCCGAAAAAAGTACAACTGTAGAGGCAGGTGTAAGCAATAGTTACAATATTTTCAAAAGTAGATTGGTAGTATTTTATAGAAATACCGCCAATGGAATTGACTATGATTATGTAAGAAATAAATATTACAATTTTATCAAGCAAACTGCTGTTGGTATTGAATATGAAGCTTCTACACAATTATCGAAACGTTTTACAATTCAAGGTAATTTCAGTGTATTGAGTATGGCAGATTCAACACAAAGTAGGGTTAGTTTTAAAGATACTGGATATGTTTATGGTTTAAGAAGACCAGGCATTAATGCAAATCTTTCGCTTAGATATGATTATAAAAACTTAAATATAAGTTTAACTGGCAAATATGTTAGCAATAGATCGGATATAGGTGGCTATAAAAGAGTAGATGTAAATTTACCCTCCTACTTTATACTAGGTGCTTACGCTTCTTATCAAATAAATACAAGTATTCATTTTTTTGCTGATGCACAAAATATTACATCAAAACAATTTTTCGATTTAAGAGGATTTAATAGTATTCCTTTTATGATAAATACTGGAATAACTTTTAATTTATAACTATGAATACGTCACTGAAAGAATTACTACATCATAAAATAAATACTAAAACAAAACCGCTGGGTGCATTAGGGATGCTCGAAAATATTGCAATTCAAGTTGGTATCATTCTAGAAACTGCTTCACCTAGCATATCAAATCCTACCATTTTAATTTTTGCTGGAGATCATGGAATTGCAGCTACAGGATTGGTAAACCCTTACCCACAGACAGTTACAGCACAAATGGTGTTAAATTTTATTAATAAGGGTGCTGCTATTAATGTATTTACAAAACAGAATAATATTAATTTAGTGGTTGTAGATGCTGGTGTAAATTATGATTTTAGAAGTAGTTCTTTCAGTGATTTTTTTATAGATGCGAAACAGGGATTGGGTACAAAGAATTATTTAGAAAAAAATGCAATGTCGCCAGAAGAAGTAATATCATCAATTGAAAAAGGAAAATTAATTGTTCAAAATGTAATTGCCTCAGGATGTAACTGTGTTGGATTTGGCGAAATGGGTATTGGCAACACTTCGTCTGCTGCATTAATTATGAGTGCGATTACAGGAATTTCAATTGAAGAATGTACAGGCAGAGGCACAGGTGTAAATGATGTGCAGTTGAATACAAAAATTAATACCTTAAAATTGGTATTCGATAAATATAAACTCAACTTATTAAAAGACAATCCTTTTGAATTATTATCGAAAGTTGGGGGATTTGAAATTGCGATGATGACAGGTGCTTTTATAAAAGCATATCAAGAAAAAAGTATCATTATTGTAGACGGATTTATAGCTACTGCAGCATTGCTAATTGCTTTAAAGATTGAGCCGTTAATCATTAACAATTGCCTTTTTGCTCATACTAGTGGAGAGCAAGGACACGAAAAAATGTTGCAGCACTTAGATGCTAAACCAATACTGAATTTGGGAATGAGATTGGGAGAAGGAACTGGTGCTGCATTAGCAATGCCCATAGTACAAAGCGCTGTTGCATTTTTAAATGAAATGGCTAGCTTTGAACAAGCCGGAGTTAGTTCTTTATAAAGTTT
>JBKJQV010000225.1:0-9565 GCA_046593815.1 Sediminibacterium sp.
CAAAAATTGCATTCCTACAATATTGTGTAGCTGTTGGTAATATTGAATAAAAAGCGTCTTCTTCTGTTATTTTAAAATTAGCTGCAAATATGGGCTGTATAGCTTTCCATTGATCAAACCTTAAATTATCGATTAAAATAAAAAACAATGGCGTTTCTTTTTCAAGATGCGGTAATACTTTAAACTGCATTAATTGGTGACTCATAATTGGAGATTCAGCAGATACTGGATTGATCCATGATTCATAATTTTTTGCAATGAATTTTGCGAATGCGGCGTTGGCTTCTTTTTTTTGATCATAAAAAATTGCACGCATTTCGGGGCTATCGCTTTTTTCCATTTCGAGCTCCCAATATACAAGCTTCTTGTACAACTCTATCCACTCTTGATAATCAGGATTTCCTGAAAATGCCATAAATAATTGACTAAATTGCTGTTGGTACGAAACAGTAGTTTTTTCTCCAACTAATCTTTTATTATCAATTATTTTTTTTAAGCTTAGTAATACTTGATTGGGATTTACTGGCTTAATAAGATAATCACTAATTTGACTACCAATTGCTTCATCCATTAAGTTTTCGGTTTCATTCTTTGTAATTAAAACAATTGGAAGATGCTGGTGAATAGCTTTCATTCTGGATAGTGTTTCAAGTCCTGTAATTCCAGGCATACTTTCATCTATCAATACAACATCAACATCAGCATCTTTAATATATTCAATTGCATCAAAGCCATTGGTAAATGTATGAACAGCATACCCTTTACTTTCTAAAAACAATTTCTGTGATTGAAGGCTTTCAATTTCATCATCTACCCAAAGTATATTTGCTATTGCCATTTAATAAAGCTATTTATAATTTTGATTGAATCACTAAATTGTACCTTTGTCCTTTGCCTTTAATTTGGATTTAACAATTTTTCAACAACATGACAAATACCAAAATAAAAATAATCAACGACCCGGTTTATGGTTTTATTACTATCAATCATCCGTTAATTTTCTCTATTATTGAGCATCCTTATTATCAAAGATTGCGAAGAATTCAGCAAATGGCAATGGCCCAACTAGTTTACCCTGGAGCTATACATACTCGTTTACATCATTCTTTAGGTGCTTATCATTTAATGTGCAATGCAGTTACAGAATTAAGAGGAAAAGGTGTTGTAATTTCAGAAGAGGAAGAAATTGCAGTAAAGGCTGCTATTTTATTGCATGATATTGGTCACGGACCTTTTTCACATGCATTGGAACAAGTGCTCATTCCAGGAATTAATCACGAACAATTATCGCTACAAATAATGCAAGTGATGAACAACGAGTTCGATGGAAAACTATCATTAACGATTCAAGTTTTTACCAATAACTACAACAAATCTTTTTTGCATCAGCTAATTAGTGGTCAATTAGATGTAGACAGAATGGATTATTTAAGTAGAGATAGTTTTTTTTCTGGTGTAAGCGAGGGAGTAATAGGATACGACAGGATTCTAAAAATGTTGGCAGTAAAAGATGATCAATTAGTAGTTGAAGAAAAAGGTATTTATAGTGTTGAGAAATTTTTAGTAGCTAGGCGTCAAATGTATTGGCAAGTTTATCTGCATAAAACAGTTTTATCTGCAGAAAAAATGCTGGTGAAAATTATGGAAAGAGTAAGAGAAATTTATTCTAAAGCAGATGAATCAATTAAAACTCATTCTGCACTAGATTATTTTTTAGGTGATTTTAAAGGGGTAATGGATAATATATCCTTGACCCAATTTTGTAAGCTAGACGATTATGATATTATTAGCGCAATTAAAAGATGGAGCAGCCACACAGACCCAATTCTTTCTTTACTTAGTACCAGATTTTTAGATCGAAAACTATACAAATCAAGACTTCAGTCAGAACCTATTTCTGCTATTTTTCTACAAGAAAAGCAACAACAAGCCAAAAAACAATTCGGGGTGTCTGATGCAGATATACATTATTTATGTTTTACAGGAGTTGCTACTAATACAGCGTATCAGAGCAAAGAAGAAAAAATTAATATCTTATATAAAGATGGAAGCTTAAAAGACATTACTCAAGTAGACAATACGATGATTCAGCAAAATTTATCATCTCAAGTAAAAAAATTCTACATTTGTTTGTTAACTTAAAAAGCGTATATGCAATTTACCGCCTCTCAAATAGCCTTGATGATACAGGGGAAAATAGAAGGTGATGCCTCAACAGCAATATCTTCATTTGGTAAAATTGAAGAGGCAGTTATAGGCCAGCTTTCATTTTTAGCTAATCCAAAATATGAAGAGTATTTATATAATACAAGAGCATCAATAGTTATCATAAATGATACTCAAGAGCTCAAATCAAGTGTTAATGCTGTAATTATTAGAGTTCCAGATGCTTATAGTGCTTTTGCAACTTTAATGTCAAAATACCAGCAATTAATTGCTCAACAACTCAATGGAATTGAACAACCAAGCTATATTTCACCTTCAGCTAAAATTGGGAAGAATGTATATTTTGGAGCATTTGCATATGCTGGAGAAAATGTACAAATTGGAGATGATTCAAAAATATATTCAGGAGTAGTTTTAGGTAATAGCGTAATTGTAGGTAAGCACACTATAATTCATGCTGGAGCAAAAATTTATAACGACTGTATAATTGGCGATCATGTTATTATACATGCTGGATCTGTATTGGGCAGCGATGGATTTGGGTTTGCCCCACAAGCGGACGGTAGTTATAAAAAAGTACCACAATTAGGCAATGTAGTAGTTGAAGATTTTGTAGAAATAGGTGCAAACTCTACAATTGACAGGGCTACAATGGGATCAACAATAATTAGAAAAGGTGTGAAATTGGATAATCTAGTTCAAATCGCACACAATGTAGAGATAGGAAATAATACGGTTATTGCTGCTCAAACAGGAATAAGTGGCAGTAGTAAAGTGGGTAAAAATGTTCAAATTGGTGGCCAAACAGGTGTTGCTGGTCATATTATAATAGCAGACGGAAGTAAAATTAATGGCAAAAGCGGTGTAACTAAATCTATAAAAGAACCCAATAAATCGTTTAATGGCAATCCAGCTTACGATTTTTCTAAATCAAGAAGAGTTGAAGCCCATTCTAGAAACCTTCCAGAACTTGAAAAAAGAGTTAAAGAACTAGAAAAACTAGTAGAACAGTTGATTCTGAAAAGGGATAATACCTAATTAAGGCTTTAAAACCACCCCGAAAGCTTATTTTTGTAAATTACTAATTTTATAATAGCTATAGCTTAATAAAACACTATGTACGCAACTTTCAATCCAGATAAACAACATACATTAAACAATGCAATTAGTATAAGTGGTACTGGATTACATACTGGAGTATTAGTTGATATGACGCTGAGGCCAGCAAATCCTGGATTCGGAATTCAATTTCAAAGAATTGATATGCCAAATCAGCCAATTATTAAGGCTGATTGCGATTTGGTTACTGATACAAGTAGAGGAACAACTCTACAAATTGGAGAAGCAAAAGTGAGTACAGTTGAACATGTTCTAGCTGCATTAGTTGGAATGGGTGTTGATAATGTATTGATTGAAATAAATGGTCCAGAAATTCCTATAATGGATGGAAGTTCATCTCCTTTTATAGAGTTGATTGAAGAAACTGGTGTTCTAGAACAAGATGCAACCAAAGCTTGGTATAGTTTGGATGAAAATATTTATCATTATGATGATAACAAGAGAGTGGAAATGGTTGCTTTACCTGCAATCGACTATCAAATAACCACCCTTATTGATTTTAATAGTCCTGTTTTAGGTACTCAACATGCTGGATTAAAAACTATAAAAGAATTTAAAACAGAAATAGCACCATGCAGAACTTTTTGTTTTTTACATGAGCTAGAAGCTTTGCTTGATAATGATCTAATAAAAGGTGGCGATATTAATAATGCAATTGTTGTTGTTGACAAACCAGTAACAGATGCTGAAATGCACCGATTAGCAAAAGTTTTTAAAAGAGATAAAATTGAAGTGAAAAGTGAGGGTTATTTAAATAACCTCGAGCTTCGTTTTCCAAATGAGCCTGCCCGTCATAAATTACTAGATGTGGTTGGAGATCTTGCTTTGATTGGCTACCCCATTAAAGCTAGGATTATTGCAAATAGACCAGGACATAGTTCGAACGTAGAGTTCGCAAAAAAAATAAAACAATACATCAAGAAAAATAAACATGTAAAAGATGTTCCTGTTTATGATCCTACAATGCCTGCAGTGTATACTTTAGAAAAGATAGAAAAAACTTTACCGCATAGACATCCTTTCCTATTGGTTGATAAAATAATTGAGCTAACAGATACTTATATAGTTGGTATAAAAAACGTTACTTACAACGAATGGTTTTTCCCTGGTCACTTTCCTGGAAACCCAGTAATGCCAGGCGTTTTACAAATTGAAGCATTGGCACAAACAGGTGGAATACTTTGCATCAATTCTATGCCAGAAGGTAAATACGATACCTATTTCTTAAAAATTGATAATTGTAAATTTAAACAAATGGTTCGCCCAGGCGATACTATGGTATTAAAAATGGAATTAAAAGGACCAATTAGAAGAGGAATCTGTGAAATGAGAGGAACTGTTTATGTTGGTGGTAAAGTAGCAACTGAAGGTGATCTTGTAGCTCAAGTAGTTAAGCGACCATAAAGCCAAAATTATTTATTATCTGAACAACAACTTATGACACATCCTTATACATACATCGATCCAAATGCAAGAATAGCACCCAATGTTAAGATCGATCCTTTTACAGTAATTCATGGCGATGTTCAAATTGGAGATGGAACTTGGATAGGCAGTAATGTTACTATTATGGATGGAACAAGAATTGGTAAAAATTGCAGGGTTTTTCCAGGAGCAGTGCTTGGTGCAATTCCTCAGGATTTAAAATTTTCAGGTGAAAAATCTACTGTTGAAATTGGAGACAATACCACTATACGCGAATTTGTAACTATTAATAGAGGTACAGAAGATAGAGGTAAAACTACTATTGGAAACGATTGTTTAATTATGGCATATAGCCACATAGCCCATGATTGTATTGTTGGGAATCATTGTATTTTAAGTAATAGTGTTCAAGTTGCTGGTCATGTAACCATTGGAGATTGGACGATTATTGGTGGCGTAAGTGCAGTCCATCAATTTGTAAATATTGGTCAACATACTTTTATTGCTGGTGGAAGCTTAGTAAGTAAAGATGTACCTCCTTATATTAAAGCCGTTCGCAATCCGTTGAGTTATGGTGGTGTAAATAGTGTTGGATTAAAAAGAAGAGGATTTCCTTTGGAACAAATTAACCATATACTTGATGTTTATAGAACTATTTATAACAAAGGGTTTAACACAACTCAAGCATTGGAATATATTGAAGAGGAACTACAAGCAACAGATGAGCGCGACGAAATTGTAACATTTATTCGCGAAAGTGGAAGAGGTATCATTAAGCGTTTTACAAAGGGCGCAAGTGATGATGAATAATACAACTATTACAATTAATGGTGCGGGTAAAAGATTTAACCATGAATGGATTTTTAGAAATCTTAATTACCAATTTTTATCCGGAAATTCATATGGCATCATAGGATTTAATGGAAGCGGCAAAAGTACTGTTCTTCAATGTATTGCAGGCAGCATGATGCTCAATGAAGGAACTATAAGTTATAGTAATATCGATTCTAATTCAACTATTGTTAACGAAAACATTTTCAAATCAATTTCAATTTGTACTCCTAATTTAGAAATGGTAGAGGAAATGACAAGTACAGAATTCTTGCAATTTCACCAACAATTTAAACCATTGATAAGCAATATTTCAACACAAGAAATTATCAATACCATAGGCCTAGAGAAAACCAGCAATAAACAAATCCGCCATTATAGTAGCGGTATGAAACAACGTTTAAAATTGGCTCAAGCAATTTTTTCAGACACTCCTATTATATTGTTAGACGAGCCATGTACAAATCTTGATAAAGAAGGATATCGATTATATCATCAATTAATTAATGATTATTGTAATAATAAATTATTAATTATTTGTAGTAATGAAGAAGCTGAAATTGAATTTTGTTCAGAACGATTGAATATTGTAGATTACAAATAAAAAATGCGTTCCATATTTTTATTACTCTTCTTTTTTTGTGCCGAATTTATATATGCTCAGCAAGCAGAACATTTGATTGTAATTACTACGGATGGATTTAGATGGCAAGACCTGTTTAATGGCATGGATACCTCACTCGCAAATAATAAAACTTATAATGAAGATGATAGTAGTAAGTTATTTGCTAAATATTACTCAACAAGTTTAAAAGAAAGAAGACAAAAATTAATGCCTTTTCTCTGGACAGTAATAAATGAACAGGGACAAATTTATGGCAATAGATCATATGATACTAAAGTAAACAATGCTAATCCCTTCTGGTTTAGTTATCCTGGATATAGTGAAATATTTACCGGATTTGTAGACACTGCTATCAATACAAACGAATATCAGCCTAATCCGAATACTACTATTTTAGATTTTTTTCAGCAACAACCCAATCTAAAAAACAAAGTAGCTGCATTTGGAGCATGGGAAGTATTTAATAATATATTAAATGAAAAAAGAGCTTCATTTCCAATTATTGCAGGGTTTGATAAAACGGGAACAATAAATGTTTCTTCGAATCAATTGTTGATTGATGAAATGCTATCAAATAGCTATAAACCATTTGATAATGTAGAATGTTTAGATGTATTTACTCATTATGCAGCTTTTAATTATTTAAAAGAGAAAAAACCAAGTATGCTTTATATTTCATACGGCGAAACCGATGAATGGGCACACGCAGGAAAATATAAATCATATTTAAATGCAGCCAATCAAGTAGATAAATGGATCGAACAAATATGGAATTACATTCAACAAGATCCTTACTACAAAAACAAAACTGCTCTACTAATTACTACCGATCATGGTAGAGGTGATTATATAAAAAGTCAATGGACAAGCCACGGAAAAAAAATTAAAGGATCAGATGAAATTTGGTTTGCATTATTAGGACCAGGAATACCTGCAAAGGGTGAAATAAAAGCGAATCAACAATTTTTTCAAGAGCAATTTGCACAAACCATGGCGAGACTTTTGGGCTTAACTTTTAAAGCAAATCATCCCATAGCTGCTCCTATACCATACATCAAATAAAAGATAAATCGCCTTTTAACAGACCTTTAATAAACTTTGGATCGGCATTTGTTTCTTATTGCAAGATCAAATGATAAAACAATATGCAACCATTTATTAATGGCATACAAACAGTTTTGTATAAAAAATTAAATATTAATCCAAAGTTGATACATTCAAAAACAGATTTTAGAAAAGATATGGAACTAGTAGACTGGGAAATAACTTACCTGTTAAATTCGATAGAAAACAATTTTGAAATAGTTATCTCAGAAAAAGAAGCAATAAAAATAAAAAATGTACAGCAATTGGTAAATCTATTGAAGAAAACATCCAAATAAAATTAGCGTCTACTTGCAATCAGCAGATTCAAGTCGGTATATTTTAAATCGAATTTTTGACTAATATAAAAATCTGTAAGTGATCCTTTAAAAAGATATACTCCTTCTCGAACATTAAATTTATGCCAGATCATTTCATCTAAACCTCCTGCATCACTTACATCTAAAAGCAATGGCATGAGAACGTTACTAATAGCTTGACTAGCTGTTCTTGCAAACCCACTAGGAATGTTTGGAACACAATAATGAATTACATCATGCTTTAAAAATGTTGGCTCTTTATAATTGGTTAATTCGCTTGTTTCAAAACATCCTCCTCTATCAATAGCAACATCAATAATAATACTACCTGGCCTCATTGCTGCAACCATCTCTTCTGATACAACAACCGGAGCTCTACCCAATTCATTACTTAAAGCTCCAACAGCAACTTCACAAGTCTTTAATTGTTTTGATAATATTTTGGGCTCAAGTACACTTGTCCATACACGCTGACCTAAATTATTTTGTAATTGTTTTAATCGAGAAACATTGTTATCAAACACTTTAACCGAGCCTCCTAATGCCAGTGCATTTCTGGTTGCAAATTCACCTACTATACCCGCACCAATAATAACCACTTTAGTTGGAGGTATCCCACTAATACCACCTAGTAACACTCCTTTACCATCATTAAAACTACTTAAGTACTGACCTGCAATTAACATTACAGCACTACCAGCAATTTCACTCATACTTCTTACAATAGGGTATGTACCACTATCATCTTTAAAATTTTCGAAACTCAAAGCAGTAATTCTTTTCTCGATCATTTTTTCGATGTATTCTTTTTTCAGCGCCGACAAATGAATAGGAGAAATAAAGGTTTGATTTAACTGAAGCAAAGGCATGTCTTCAGCAACTGGTGGGGCACTCTTTACTAAAATTGGACATTTATGCACTTCTGTTCTATCATATACAATGCTAGCACCTGCTTCTGCATAATCTTTGTCTTTAAAATGACTTCCCTCTCCAGCTTTATGTTCTACAGTAACATGATTACCATTGGCCACTAAAACACCAACCGCATCGGGGGTTAGTGCAATTCTATTTTCTTGAAATGCAATTTCTTTCGGTATTCCTATATCTAATTTAGCCCCAGGCGTTTTAATGTCTAACACTTCTTCAAGTGTTTCATATAAAAGAGAGGGACTAATAGTTGGTTTGGTAGTTGCCATTTTAAGAGTTATAAATTATGAGTTATGAATTATGAGTTAGGAGATATGAGTTATGAGTTAAAAATTAAAGTTAACTATTAAATAGAAGAGTTTATGGTTCCAACTCATTGATGTTCATTACATAGATACGGCGAGCAAATTCATCTAAAACTTCGAGGGATACATGAAAAGTATTGTCAGGCAATAGTCCAATTGCATTTTCGGGCCATTCTACAAAACAGGTATTGCCACTCAATAAAGGCTCTTCAACACCAGCATTTAAGGCATCTTGCTCATCTTTTAGCCTATACCAATCCATATGAAATAGAACAGCCTGATCTCTTGTTTGGTATTCGTTAATAATTGCATAGGTAGGACTGCTAACATTAGATTCAACACCTAATAATTCGCATAAAGCATGAATAAAAGTGGTTTTACCAGATCCCATAGGTGCATAAAAAGCCCAAACCGAATGTTTCTTCCCTTCCTTCCAAATAGCTGCTGCTACCGAATTAATCTGATCTAATCCAAAAATTGCATCCATGAGGCAAAGATAAACCCCGCTTTTGAATTATTATCCTAATATCGAAAATGCAGGTTCTTTGCCCTTATGTAAATTTGCATATATAAAGTAGAATATGGAAAAAGTAGATTGGAAAGTAGCAGGCATGAGTTGTACTAATTGTGCACTAACCATAGATAAATATTTGAATGGCAAGGGACTTGATGATGTTAGGGTTAATTTTTTAGGTGGAGATGTGAGTTTTAATTTACCCGAGGGTATAAATAAAATGGATATTCAAAAAGGAATTGATGGATTA
>JBKJQV010000056.1:0-3527 GCA_046593815.1 Sediminibacterium sp.
CACAACATTAACAGTAACTAAGACACCGCTAAGATATGCAACATGTTATAAATATAGGTTGTATGTAAAGTCATGTTCAGCTACAGGAACAACAGCTTTAATAATAGGTAGTAATACAATTAACATTGGCGCATCCGTTTCGCCGCAAGTTTATGAAGGTGTTATTACTACAGCAACAAACAACAAAGCGGTTGTGCTATTTTCTTTTGGTGGAAATACAATAGAGGTAAACCAATTAAGTATAACAGAAAGCCCATATTCATTTGAGATAGATATAACAGAACAAGTTGATATACCTTTAAACTTTGCTATTGCAGATGTTAAAGATCCATCAAAGCGCAATGCAGCATATTCTAAAAACGCTACAATACCGGGAACAAAAACAAATAATAAATTCTTTACACACATTTACGAGATAAGCGGCGACGGAACTTTTAACCCTAATAAAAAAATAAAGGCACAGGTTATTGAGGATGGAATAGAATTGTTTACTGGATTTTGCCAACTAAAAAATATAAGCAGAATAAGAAACGGTTTAAACAATTATAATAATATTTCTTATGAGATATTATTAGTTGGTAAACTTGGCGATTTCTTTTATTTACTCGGTGACACTTTGCTTGGTGATTTAGATTTTAGCGAGTACGATCATGTTTATAACTTAACAAACCAAAGAGATAGTTGGTACACTCAAATACAAAAGAACGGATCAAATTATATAAACTCAACTAACGGAACCAATAAAACAATATCTTCTGTATCTAATAATTTAGGAAGAGCACAATTAAATTTTAGCGCAGCTCACGGTTTAGTTGCAGAAGATTGGATAGTTATACCAGACTTAGCAATTACAGCAGGCTCTGAATTTTACTATGGTGAGCATGAGGTTTACGAGGTTGTAAGTTCAACATCCGTAATTATAAGATGTCCTTATGATGTATTAGGTGGTACAACCTTAACAACAACAAACACGGTACATAAGCATATTAAAAACGGTGAGGGTTATGTTTACCCTATGAATAATTATGCGGCTGTAGCCGGCAACACATGGTCTGTTAATAAATTTTACCCTGCTGTATATCTAGTTGAGTATTTCGCAAAGATCGCAAAGAAGGTTGGATTTGTTTTTGATGGTTCCTTTCTTACAAATACAATGACTAAAAAGTTAATCATACCTTACAATAATGGTGAACTAAAATTAACACAAGCACAAATTGACGCTAAAAAATTTAGAGCTTCATCAAGTGCATCTATTAGTAGTAGTTATTTAATGTCGCCATCTTTTTTAAATACAGGAACTTATGCTTATCCAGCAAATTATAGGGGTCATGCTATAAGCGGTTTTGGTGTTGGCCCAGCTTTTACACCATTTTCAAATACAGTTCCCATCGCATTAGATGTGCCTATTAATGATGATAGTACTTTGCCTAATTTTGACGCAGGGGCAACTTTTAATACAGGCACATATAGATGGACTTGTCCTAATACAGGCTTATATAATTTATCAACAAATTTATTCATTGAGCATAATTATGTTTTGCCGGGAGGTGTTACTCAACAAAATACAGCAGATACATTACCAACAGGTATAAATTCAAATAAGTATAATATAAATATTAATCAACCTAATTCGTATGGTGGCTCTCCTCAAATGCAATTGCTTATTTACGATTATACAACAAGCAACGCAATAACATTAGGAACACTAACTATTAATGGATTTCAATCTTTAGCAACTCCTTTTAGCGTTGTTGTAAACGGGGTTAATTTAATTTCAGGGCATCAATATGGTATAAGGTTAGTTTATTCTTTACCAGCTAGGGGGCAGTTTTGGAGTGCAGCTTATACAACGCCTTATGCTGGAAACATAACTGTTAACTACAAAGTAAACGCTAATGCTATTTTCTATAATGATATTTCAAACTCAGCTCTAGGGGATGGTGATACTATTTTAATGAATATGTGCATACCTCGTAATAAAAAATGTAAAGACTTTTTTATGTGGGTTGTAAAAGAATTTAATTTATTTGTGCAAGTTGATAAGGATAATGAGAAAAAATTATTAATAGAAACAAGGGAGGATTTTTACGCATCAGGAACAACAATAGATTGGACTTCTAAATTAGATGTTGATCAAAAATTAAGTATAACTCCAATGGGTGAACTTAACTCTAAAGTTTATGAGTTTAAACACGCAGAAGATAAATCATCTTATGGCAAAGACCATGTAGATAAATATGGAATTGGTTATGGTAATATTAACTTTACTGTTGATAATGATTTTATACCAAGCGATACTAAGAATACAATTGAGACGGGCTTTGCTTCTACCATATTATCAGAAGTTCAACAAGGTGCAGGTAGTGGTAGGATAATTAGTTTAACGACAGGTGAAGAATTAAGATTATTATACTTTAATACTTCATCAACCGTTAACCAAGTTCCAAATAACACATGGCTTCATACAGGACTAAGTGGTTCTTTTAGCAGGCGTATATTCCCCTACGCTGGCCATTTAGATAAAGTAGAAGCTCCGAACTATGATCTTAACTGGGGATATCCTAGAGGGGTTTATTTTGATTATGATAGTTGGACAAATAGGGGTTTATATAATCAGGGGTATAAACAAATGATTGAAGAGATCACGGATAAGAATAGCAGACTAATTACTGGTAACTTTCATTTAACGGCTAAGGATATTTTCAATTTAGATTTTAGAAACTTAATAATAATTGATGTTCATTTTCTAAGATTGAATAAAGTAAATGATTATTTAGTAAGCAAGAACGTTCCTGTGCTTTGCGAGTTTATAAAAGTAGAACGCAAAGCACCTTTTGTACCAAGAGTTTACGCTAGTTTTACTCCTAATGCAGATCCTAATTATAC
This sequence comes from Sediminibacterium sp., assembly GCA_046593815.1. Lineage (GTDB taxonomy): Bacteria > Bacteroidota > Bacteroidia > Chitinophagales > Chitinophagaceae > Sediminibacterium. The sequence continues at coordinate 2,887 of JBKJQV010000056.1, forward strand.
TGAAACTGAAAGGACCATTAACGGGACATCAAACCCTGAGATAGCAATAGATAATAACACATCTAATTCCGCGAGGGTCGGGACTGGTGTTGTTGTAAATGGTCAAGAAAATAATATAAGTAATTACGGAGCAAGAAATATATCCGTAAACGGAGATAATAATAATGTAGGTTCTTTTTGCACTAACATTACAATCATTGGAGATTCAAACGAGGTTTACCCCGGACTTTCAAATGTTTCAATAATAAATTCATCTAGCTTAATTATTACAGAAAGTGATGTAAGTTATTTAAACGGTGAATTAGTAAGCGATGAGGGTGTTGTAATTGATAGTATTGATATTGATTCAGATACACAATTAAATGCGTCTTATCATAATAAAACTTTATATGTTGATAGAACTGCTAGTAATATTACTTTAACATGGGATACCGCTACAATGACAGATGTTATAATTAAAATTATAACAACTGATGGAACTGGAAATTTATTATACATAAATGATTTAGATGCAACAGCTAATTATATTGGCAATGCTGTTCCGTTTAATATAGTAATGAATCAATTTGATTCTAAAATTTTAACATCAAAAACAAGAACAATTTATAATTTGTCAAATGGATAAAATAACATTGCCCGAA
>JBKJQV010000068.1:0-12821 GCA_046593815.1 Sediminibacterium sp.
CATGCTTTGAAGTTTACTTAAATTAATGTCATGCTTAGCAATAGCCAGTAATACTTGCGATAAAATTCCTTTTGCATGATTTGTTTGAAAATAAATGGATGCTTTATTTGCTCCTTCCATTTCAACAATATTCTCTATTCTATTCAATATTAAAAACCTGGTGATATTATTTTTTTGAGTTTGAATATTAGGTGTAATAATTTCCAAATTATATAACTCTGCAGCTAATTTACTTGCAATAGCAGCAATATGTTTGCTTTTATGCTGATGAACTTGCTTAGCACTTAAGGCTGTATCATCGGTTTCAATAAGTTTCCAATTATATTTCTCTACATAATCGAGGCATTGTAAAATCGCCATTGGATGACTGTGTACTTCTTTTATATCTTTTAATTGAACACCAGGATTAACCAATAAATTTTGACTGATTGACAAATAAACTTCGCCAATTACTTTTAAATTAGATTTTTGCAATAAATTATAATTTGGAAGAATGCTTCCTGCAATTGAATTTTCAATTGCCATAACAGCACCTGCAGCCATATTTATATCAGATGAAACCTTTATTAATTCTCTAAAAGTTGCGCAAGGAATAACATCAACATTTTTACCAAAAAAAACCCTTGCAGCTACTTGGTGAAAACTACCTTCATATCCTTGTATACAAATCCCATTTTTATTTTTGCTAATTATTCCCATATTTTAATCATTTCATTTTCTACTTATGGATGTACAAAAAAAAACCCGGTTATTTACCGGGACCTTATTTAGAATGTTAAAAAGTATTACACTTTTGCAAACAGGACCCGGCTACTTTTTGTAAAGTAGAAATAACCAAAATAATAAAACCAATTATTAGTTACTGATTGCATAATAGCAAATGTAGTTAATGCTGCTAAATATAAAAAATGTTTTATGCAAACTAAGGGTTGTTAGTTTAGGATATAGCTACAAAAAATAAGCCCCTCCGTGGAAACGGAGCGGCTTCTAACGATTGCTTGCCATATGAAAATTTTAAGCTACATACCTGCCGGCAAACTGGCGATTAATGTAAAAAACGCAGTAGCTATTTTTACAATTATTTTTTTCCTTTAACAGAATCCTTCATTGCTTTTGCAGTAGAATCAATCATTTTTTTAGTTGAATCAGCTTCAGCATTTACTGAATCTTTCATTGAAGATTTAGCAGAATCAATAGCACCTACTGTTGAATCTTTGATAGCTTCAGTTGGAGTACTGCTGTTACAAGCAGTCATTAAAGCGGTTACGGCTAAGATGGCAAATACTTTTTTCATGTTTTAGGCTTTTTTGTATTATTTAATTTAAATATTAATACAAGATTGAATAAAAGGTAACCCAATGACTAAAGATTTCTTAAAAAAAATAATTTGGTTTCATTTTGGGTTACTTTTACCATCCTTAGTGTATTAAAAGCACAGATAGTGAAAGGCGATATCAACGAACAAGCATTATTAAAAGGATTGGCTAACAATGAATCGAAAGCCATCGAAACCATATATAAAGACAATTTTATAATGGTTCAGAACTTTATTTTAAACAATAATGGGTCTTATGATGAGGCACGTGATGTTTTTCAGGAAGCTATGATAGCATTATATGAAAAAGCTCAGTCTGACTCATTTGTGCTTACCTGCCAAATTAAAACTTACGTTTTTTCTATTTGTAGGCGACTTTGGTTAAAACGATTACAACAACTGGGCCGTTACTCCCAGCAAAATGATAATATAGAAGAAACAATTGCGGTTGAGGAGGATTTAGAGGAACATGAAAAAAGAAATGCAGAATTTGCAATCATGCACAGAGCACTAAACAGCCTTGGTGAGCCTTGCAAAAGTTTATTAGAGGGGTTTTATTTGAAAAAAATGGATATGAATGCTATGGCACAGGAATTTGGATATACCAATGCAGACAATGCCAAAAACCAGAAATACAAATGTTTAATACGGCTAAAAAAATTGTTTTTTTCGCAATATAATATAGGAGAGTAATTTTATGGATGATATTTTATTATTAGAAGCAATTGAAAGATACCTCAACGGAGAAATGAATCCCGATGAGCGTACCTATTTTGAAACACTTCGTAAGAAAACACCCGAAATAGATCAGATGGTTGTAGAACATAACATGTTTCTACACCAAATGCAATATTATTCTGCACATAGAAATATAAAACATACCCTACACGAAGTTCATTCTGCATTATTAATTAAAGGAGACATAAATGAAGGTGGTGAATTGCCTACAAGGGGGAAAGTAATTCAGTTTTGGAATAAGTATAAAAGAATAACAGCTATTGCTGCTTCTGTTGGTGGAGTGATTGCTTTATTCATAAGTGGATTGGCTATTTATTTTTCAACCACTTTGAATGATCCTAAATTACAACAGTTAGGCAAAGATTTAGAAGCTGTAAAAAGGAGTCAACAATATCAAGGAAATATTATTAACGAAGTAAAAAGTAAAATTCCTTTGAATGCTCGTTTATTAAGTGGTGGATCTGGATTTCTTATCGATACTAAAGGGTTTATTGTTACAAACGCGCATATTCTCAGAGGTACAGGCGCAGTTGTTGTAAACAATAAAGGACAAGAGTTTAATTCATCTATCGTATTTATTGATCAAGAAAAAGATCTAGCAATTCTAAAAGTTATTGACGCTGATTATGTTTCGGCTAAATCAATTCCTTATGGCATTCAAAAAAATAATGCCGATTTAGGCGAAGAGATTTTTACCTTGGGTTACCCAAGAAACGAAATTGTTTATGGAATGGGATACCTCAGTTCTAAAACTGGTTTCAATGGCGATTCGCTTTCTTATCAAATTCAAATAAGTGCCAATCCAGGTAACTCTGGAGCACCAGTATTTAATAAGAATGGAGATGTTATTGGAGTTTTGAGCACTCGTCAAGCACAAGCCGATGGCGTAACTTTTGCTGTAAAATCAAAAAATATTTATGCAATTGTTGAAAGTTTAAAAGAAAGTGATACCTCTTTCAGAAAAATAAAACTACCATCCAAAACAACACTTAAAAATATTGACCGAAAATCTCAAATTAGTAAAGTGGAAGATTTTGTTTATTATGTTAAAGCATACGGTAAATAATTGTATAATTCCTTTTGAAAACAGCCACTTGAGTAGCTATTTTTTTTCTTTATAATGTCTTGTAACAAATACCATTGCAATTGGTATTGTGAAATATATAAACCTTGCAGCTAAAGACAATACCCTATTACCAGGTATACACAATATAATTCCTAAAGAAAAAATAAAAGCAATTGCTAAGCTTCTTGTTGAAGACATTTTTCTAATTCTCTTATCTAAGGAAATTGCAGAAAGATTATTTGTAGGATTACCAATATACTTCCATATAAAATAAAGTGCCATACCAATCATAAACATATTTAAGCTATAACACATCCAAACAAAATCAGATCCACCATAACGAGAATTAAGTGAACTGCTAAAAGGAACCAGCACTATCCAAAAAAGCATATGAAGGTTTAACCATAATAATGTACCATTATAACTTTCTATATAACCAAATAATCTATGATGACTTACCCAAAACTGGCCAATCACAGCAAAGCTTAATATAAATCCAAAAAATTCAGGAGTTTTTTCCTTTAGCACCTGAATCAGATCTGAATTGAAATTATCGCTTTTATGAATTTCAGGGACTCGAATTTCAATTACCAATAAAGTAATAGCAATAGCAAAAACTGCATCACTAAATAATATTAACCTCTCTAATTGAAATTGCTTTCGATTCTCAAAAAGATCTGGATGATGATGAGCCATAAATAATTTTATTTGAGAAAGTTAAATACTTCTAAATAAAAATATCAATAAAAGTTAAATTAATTCCACAAACTGCTAGGATATACCCCATCTTCTACCAATCTACTTATAGACGATTGAACACCTGCTGCATCTTCCTTATATGTTACCCCAAACCATTTTGAAGAAGTTGGAATAACTTTTAATACTCCTTTCCCAGAATTGATAAACTCATTAGCTGCTAATGGAATAAAAAATTCAGACTTTAATTGATTCCCCTTTTCTGTTAAGAAAGTCGAGAATAATTCTTCACAAAAATTGATAAATCCAGGTGCAAAACAGAAAAAATTCATACTTACTGAACTATCTAGTGCAACTTCATGCACACCAGTTTCATCTTCATAAACAACCCCATCATTACTTCTGTAAATTTTTGTACGCTCAGAAATACTAGTCAAGTTTTGTTCATTATCTGAAGTACAAATACCCCTACTTACACTTCCATTTTCGCTCAATGTTTTTTGTAATTCATAACCGATTAAAGCATAAGTGCTTTCATTACATTGTTGAGTTAAAAATGTAAATGCTTTAGCAAATGCATCCCTACCATAGTAATCATCAGCATTAATTACGGTAAAAGGAACATCTAGTTTTCCTTTACAACATAAAAGAGCATGTGCTGTTCCCCAAGGTTTAACCCTATCTGAAGGCACTTCAAATCCTGAGGTAAAATCTAATAAATGTTGATATACATATTCTGTTTCGATCTTGCCTTTTAATTTAGGTTCAAAAATTAGCTTAAACTGCTCAGCAAATTCTTCCCTTATAATAAAAATTACTTTTCCAAAACCAGCATGAATAGCATCATAAATTGAGTAATCCATAATCGTTTCACCATCTGGGCCAAAAGATTGAATTTGCTTCATACTTCCGTATCTGCTTGCCATTCCGGCTGCTAAAATAACAAGGGTAGGTTTCATATCGTAATTTTACAAAAAAGCTAAGTTACTCAATAATTAATTGTGAACCATAAACTGAATGAATCTAAATATTAATGATATCCCTATTCAAAAGCTACATTCACTATCTATAAAAGGTGTTACAACTTCTATTTTAAGACTGGATTTAGTTCATCCAATAATAAGTGGAAATAAATGGTTTAAACTAAAATTCTATATTGAAGAAGCTTTAAAATACAAAAAACACGGTATAGCAAGTTTTGGAGGAGCCTACTCCAATCATATTGTTGCATTAGCTTATGCATGCAACCAAAAGGGACTTCAATCCATTGGTTTTATTAGAGGCGAGAATCCCAAACTATTATCTCCTACCTTAATTACAGCTGCATCTTATGGAATGAAACTCCATTTTATCAGTCGCGAAATGTACAGCAATAAAATCAACCTTATTGAAGAATACAAAAAAGCCAATTGGCTTTTGGTAAATGAAGGTGGATATGGATTGCTTGGTGCAGAAGGAGCTGCTACTATAACTGAACTATATAAAAAAAGCAACTTTTCAGATATAATTTGTTCAGTTGGTACCGGAACCATGATTGCTGGAATTATTAAACGATGTAATGAAAACCAACAAATTATTGGAATTAGTGCATTAAAGAATAATTTATCCATTCAAAATGAAATCAATGAATTGCTATCCGAAGCTGACAAAAAGAAGAAGTATTTAATAAATCACGATTATCATTTTGGTGGGTACGCAAAATATAATGAGAGATTGATTAATTTCATGAATAACTTATGGATTACCGAAAAAATTCCAACAGATATAGTATATACTGGTAAATTACTTTTTGCGACAACTGAACTAATCAATAAGGACTATTTTAGACCAAAAAGTAATCTGTTAATAATTCACAGCGGTGGATTACAAGGGAATTCTTCATTATCCAATAGACAATTACTATTTTAACTTCGCTACTATTATCTTTGTAAGAATGAAGTTAACACCCTCACTATTTTTTTTAATACACATTTGCCTATTTCCAAATAAAATTAAGGCTCAAAAATTTCTTCCCAATTTTTCAGTTGTAGAAATTACAAAAGGGATTATTAAAGTTAGTTGGAGTAATCCATACAAAAACTGCACACAACTTTCGGTACAGCGTTCTATTGATAGTGTCAATAATTTCAGAACCATACTATCAGCTCAATCCCCAGAATTAACTGAAAATGGGTTCATCGACAAGAAAGCCCCTACAAACAATAAAGTATATTATCGAATTTTTTACACGCTTAAAGAGGGCGACTATTATTTTTCTAAAGTTGTGAGTGTAAGTAAATCTAACAATAAAGTAAAGCCTTCATCAGAAAATAAAAAAAATAATCAAACTAAAGATAAATTTAAAGAAATAAAATCAAAGTATTTATCAATAGGCGCTAATGGAAATATTTATATTATCTTACCTAAAGCAAATCAACTAAAGTATAAACTGATTTTTTTTGATATAGATAATAGTACACTATTTAAAATAGAAAAAATTACAGAAGTTGAGATTATTATAGAAAAAAATAATTTTTTACATATAGGTTGGTTTAAATATGAATTATATGAAGAAGGCAGACTAATAGAAAAAGATAAGTTCCAAATCGAAAAAAATTAATTAGTCAAAAGCACACAATTAAATAATTTTTCGAAATTCTTTTTTACCCGATACTTCACTTCGTCCATAGGAATTTTTTTTCCTAATTCTTGTTCTAATGAAGTAACTGTTTTATTTTCAATACCACATGGAATAATATGATTAAAGTATTTTAAATTCGTATTTACATTAAATGCAAAGCCATGCATCGTAATCCATCTACTACATTTAATTCCCATTGCACAAATTTTACGCTCCTTCCCTTTTAAATGTGCATCAATCCAAACACCAGTTTCACCTATACTCCTCTCCCCCTTAATTCCGTATTCAGCCAACGTGCAAATAACTACTTCCTCCAAAGTTCGCAAATACCATCCTAGATCTGTTTTAAATTTTTCTAAATCAAGAATTGGATAGCCTACAAGCTGTTCAGGCCCATGAAAAGTAATATCACCTCCTCTATTAATATGATAAAATTCTATGCCGTTTTTAATTCTATCTTCTTCACTTATTAAAACGTGCGATTCTTTACCATTTTTTCCTAAAGTGTATACTGGCAGATGTTCTACAAACAACAAATGGTTAGATGTGGGAAGCTCGGCTTCAGATAATTTAACCTCATTTGTAAACCGGAAAAGCACTTTAATATCCGTATTTTTTTTCAATAACTGTTCTTGATAATCCCATACCTCTTTGTAAGGTTTAATTCCTAAATCTTCAAATACTACTTGCTGTTGCATAGGTAAAAGTAAACAATTTGACTGATGCATAATATATCATACTGAATGCTTTTTTTGAACTACGAACAATGAACTATACTTTTGTAATATGCAGGTAGATAAAGAATTACTTTCCGATGAACAATCAGAAAATCTATATGAAAGAAAGACTTTCATAATAGATAAAGGGCAGGAACCTTTTCGGATAGATAAGTGGATTCAAATGCATGTTGAAGGCTCAACTCGTAATAAAGTTCAGCAGAGTATTGAAGCTGGTTTTTTAACTGTAAATGGCAAACCCGTTAAGAGTAATTATAAAATTAGACCTGCAGATGAAATAGTAGTAATGAGCTTGATAAATCCCGATCACACAATATTAAAGGAAGAAAATATTCCGTTAGATATTGTATATGAAGATGATGCGATCATGGTAATTAACAAACCATCCAATATGGTAGTGCACCCTGGAGTTGGTAATTTTAGCGGCACAATGCTAAATGGAGTAGCATATTATTTAAGAAATCAGAACCCAAATATCGATGAAGAAAAATTACCACGTTTTGGGCTAGTGCACAGAATCGATAAAAATACTACTGGTCTAATTGTTGTTGCAAAAACAGGGGAAGCTGCTGCACATTTGGCAAAACAATTTTTCAATCATACCGTTAAAAGAAATTATGTAGCATTGGTTTGGGGAAATTTCGAAGAAAATGAAGGCACTATTGTTGCACATATTGCACGACATAAGCAAAATAGAAAAATGTTTGATGCTTACCCAGATGGTGAAACAGGTAAGCATGCAATTACGCATTATAGAGTAATAGAAAATTTTAACTATGTAACCTTGGTAGAATGTATTTTAGAAACAGGAAGAACTCATCAGATAAGGGTTCACATGAAACATTTGGGACATACTCTCTTTAATGATTGGGAATATGGTGGAGATAAAATTTTAAAAGGCACTATCTATACTAAATACAAGCAATTTGTAGATAATTGTTTTGAAGTTTGTGGTCGTTGTGCACTTCATGCAAAAACATTGGGCTTTATTCACCCATTAACACAAGAAGAAGTTTTCTTTGAATCTCCTTTACCAGATGACATGTTTACTGTTATTGAAAAATGGAGAAATTATAGTCAATATCGCAATGAAGATTGATTATTTTTATTCATCCCCTTTCTTATATTTGTGTCTTAACTTTTATCAATGCAAACTGATATTCGAAATAATTGGTCGCTTACAGAAATTGAATCAATTTATAATAGTCCCCTATTAGAGCTTGTATTTAGCGCTGCATCATTACACAGAAAATACAATGACACTGCCGAAGTACAAGTATGCACATTACTAAGTATAAAAACAGGCGGTTGTAGTGAAGACTGTTCTTATTGCCCTCAAGCTGCCCGATATACAACTGATATTGAAGTACAGGCTTTAATGAAAAAAGATGAAGTATTAGCATATGCACAAAAAGCAAAAGATGCTGGTAGTACCAGGTTTTGTATGGGCGCCGCTTGGAGAGAAGTAAGAAATAATAGAGATTTTGATAATGTATTGGAAATGGTTAAAGATGTAAATCAAATGGGGATGGAAGTATGTTGTACACTTGGTATGCTTACCGAAGAACAAGCTCAAAAATTAGCTGAAGCTGGCTTGTATGCTTACAATCATAATTTAGATACTAGTAAAGAACATTATTCTGAAATCATTACTACTAGAACATATGATGATCGATTATCAACAATAGAAAATGTTAGAAAAGCAGGGGTTACTGTATGTTGTGGTGGAATTATTGGACTAGGTGAAACACATGAAGACAGAATCAACATGCTGCATACTTTAGCAACAATGTTTGAACATCCTGAAAGTGTGCCTATTAATGCCCTAGTTGCTATTAAAGGAACCCCACTTGCCAATAACCCTAAAGTTGATATTTGGGATATGGTAAGAATGATTGCTACTGCAAGAATATTAATGCCTAAAACAATGGTTCGATTAAGTGCAGGTAGAACCGAAATGAGTATTGCAGAACAAGCTTTGTGTTTTATGGCTGGAGCCAATTCTATTTTTGCTGGAGATAAATTATTAACCACACCTAATCCTAGCTTTGATGAAGACAACGCTATGTTTAATTTGCTTGGTTTAAAACCTAGAACTGCTTTTAAGGAAGAGAAGCAATATCTTAAAGAAATGGTTTAAATGACACGTATTTAACAATTCTTTAGGTTAATTGCAAAGTATTTAGATAATTCTTTCACAATATAAAGTAATGAATTATTTAGTTTCCGAAAGATGTTGGAAATTTGTAAAGAAAATTTACTAATTAATGATTCGATGTCTTGCATTTTTTATATTGATAAGTATTTCTATCAATAATAGAATCTTTTCCCAAGTAGGCATTCCAAAGGGATGGCATTTAATGGATTCAACTCAAGATTCTTTTTATGGAATCAGTTTAAATAAGGCTTATCAATTTCTTCAATCAAAAAATAAAACACCTCAAACAGTAATAGTAGCTGTAATTGATTCTGGAGTAGATACTACTCATGAAGATTTAAAAAATTGTCTTTGGAAAAACCCAAAAGAAATTCCAGGTAATGGTATAGACGACGATAAAAATGGTTATATAGATGATGTTTATGGTTGGAATTTTATAGGAGGAAAAGATGGAAGGAGTCTTAAGAAAGCTTCTGATGAGAGATCGAGGATTTATCATCGTTGGAAAAATGAATATTTGGGCAAAATAATTGATACCAATCAGCTAAATGGTTTTGAAAGAGAACACTATACAATTTGGAAAAAAGCTTCTGAGCAACTTAATTTTAGTCAAGAAGAACAAATGGAAGTTTTATATATAGAACTTACAGCAAAAGCAATGAAACGCCATGATAAAGTAATCAGACAGGAAATGGCAACAGAAGAATATACTTGTGAGCAACTAGAAAAATTTAATCCAGTGACTAAACAAGGTAAAGATGCAAAAATTGGATACCTCACATGTATAAAAATGATGGGGATAGATTCAGAAGAAAAGAATACTTCAACCCTTAAGGAGATTAACAATTACATAGAAGGAAAGAAAGCTAGTTTTGAATCAAAAGACAAACCACCAATAAATTATAGAGAAGATATTGTTAAAGACAACTACTCAGACTTTTCCGATAGATTTTATGGAAACAATGATGTAATGGGCCCTGGACCAATGCATGGGACTCATGTTACTGGCATTATTGCTGCACAAAGAAATAATGGATTAGGAATTGATGGGGTTGCGGACCATGTAAAAGTTATGACTTTAAGGGTAATCCCAGATGGTGATGAATATGATAAAGATGTAGCATTAGCAATTAGGTACGCTGTTGATCAAGGGGCTAAAGTGATTAATATGAGCTTCGGTAAATCTTTCTCACCAGAAAAAAAGTGGGTAGATAGTGCAGTTAGATATGCTGAATTAAAGGATGTATTATTAGTTCATGCCTCAGGAAACGAAGGAGAAAATGTGGATGAAAAAGAGAACTATCCTAGTCCCTTACTAACTCAATGGCATTCAAAAGCAAATAATTTTATTACTGTTGGAGCAAGTAGTGATGTAAAAATTGAAAAATCTATTGCTGCAGACTTTAGCAACTACGGAAAAGAAATGGTAGATGTTTTTGCACCAGGTGTAAAAATATATTCAACTTTTCCTGGAGGTAATCAGTATGGAAACTTAAATGGAACTAGCATGGCTTCCCCTGTAGTAGCTGGTCTTGCCGCATTATTAAGATCTTATTTTCCAGAACTTACTGCACCTGAAATTAAAAAAATTATTGAGTCGTCTGTTTCAAAACCAGATTCATTAATCAACTGTATTCTTCCAGGCGACAAAAACAAAAAAATTCCATTTAATCTTTTATGCAAATCTGGTGGAATTATTAACGCATACAATGCTGTTAAAACTGCAAATGAAAGCAAAAAAATACTTTCATCTACAAAAACCAATTCCTCTTCAACAATCTTTAAATAAATAAAAAAATGGCTCAACCAAATAAAGAAGATTATGGTGCTTTTTATGAAGGATATGTAAGCAAGGTTTCTGCGAAAGATGTTCACGATGCAGTTACTGTTTATGCTCAACCGCTTACTTCCTTTTTTGTAAATCTGCCTAATGAAAAAGCCGATTATAGTTATGCTCCAAATAAATGGAGTTTAAAAGATTTGTTTCAACATCTGATAGATACAGAAAGAATATTGAGTTACAGGCTTTTGAGAATTGCACGGAACGACCAAACACCATTACCAGGCTTTGAAGAAAATGATTATGCAATTAATGCAAAAGCAAGCAACAGAACATTTGAATCTTTAAAAATAGAATTACAAGCTTTGAGAAAATCAACAGATTTATTAATATCTTCATTAACTGAAGAACAATTAAATAATGCCGGAACTGCAAGTGGACAAAGGGTTACAGCTAATGCTGTTGGATATATTATTTTCGGGCATCTTCTCCATCATAAAAAAATAATTGAAGAAAGATATCTTTAGACTTTGTCCCGTATTAAAATAAAGCTCCACCAAATATATGGCAGAGCTTTTAATTAAGTGGGATATAAAGAAACTATTTAGCAAATAAATGAATAGCTAATTGCACATCGTTAGCAACGTTTCCAATGCCATAATTAATGCCAAATAAAGTTCTATCTAGGCTAAAGAAAGCTTCTCCAAAAAATCCTTTTTCATCGGCATTACGAATAGTGGACTGAAAACTAAATGGCAAACTTGCTCCTTTTAAATTTAAGGTTCCACTAATGGTTGCTTTATTATCGCTTGTATAATTAACAGCGCTTATTTTATAAGTTGCTTCTCCAAATTTGGCAACATCAAAGAAATCAGCAGTTTTTAAGTGTCCTTCTAATTTAGCACCTGCTCCGTCAGTAACTTTTAAATTGGCAAGATCAATAACAAATTCACCACCTATTAATTTTCCTCCTTCTACCTGAACTGATCCACTTTTTATGTTAAAAAAACCTGTGTGGAAGTCACTTTTCTTTGATCCAACCCAGTCTATCTTACTTTTTTCAGTAACTACTGTATAGGTTACTACATCTTTTGTAGATTTTATTGGCATGAATGCAGATAAACTGGTTAAAAACGCAACACCAAGCAACGCAAAAACGATTTTTTTCATATTTCTTAATTTAAATGATTTGAAGTATAAAAATAAGTCAATTAATGTTACAACAATAATAATAAAGTATTAATTCTGCATATCAGTTTCACTTATCTTCGCAAAAATACTTCCATATGAATCTTCATGAGTACCAAGCTAAAGAATTACTCAGCAAATACAATGTTCCAACACAAGAGGGAATAGCAGTTGATACCGTAATGGCGGCTGAAGAAGCCTATCGCCAAATTAAAACCCAAACAGGCAACAATTTTGCTGTACTTAAAGCCCAAATTCATGCAGGAGGAAGGGGAAAGGGTAAAATAGTAGGAACTGAGCAAAGAGGTGTAGCAGTTGCAAAAAGCGCTGAAGAAATTACTACAATCGCCAAAAATATCCTAGGTGGCACTTTAGTTACCATTCAAACTGGAGAAGCTGGCAAAAAAGTAAGTAAAATACTTGTTGCACAAGATGTTTATTACAGTGGTCCAAATCCTGTTAAAGAATTTTACCTTTCTATATTGTTAGATCGTTCCAAAGGGATGAATGTTATTATGTATAG
>JBKJQV010000198.1:0-2991 GCA_046593815.1 Sediminibacterium sp.
CAGTTGGTATTCATGATGTACTGTCAAAATCACAAGGTTCATCAAACCCGCACAACGTAGTGAAAGCAACTTTTGATGCTTTATTACAAATGAGAAGCGCTTATACTGTTGCAAAACAAAGAGGTGTTTCTTTAGAAAAAGTTTTTAAAGGTTAATTCAAGGAAATTATGGCTAAATTATTAGTAAAACAAGTTAGAAGTAAAATCAACTGTCCTCTTACTCAAAAAAGAGGTTTGGAAGCTTTAGGTCTACGTAAAATGGGCCAAGTTGTTGAGCACGATTCAAATCCTGCGATCCTTGGAATGATAAATAAAGTTAAACACTTAGTTTCCGTTGAGGAAGTTAAATAACAAATCATAGTTATGAATTTAAGTAACTTACAACCTGCTGAAGGTGCTACACACAATCAAAATAAAAGATTAGGTAGAGGAGAAGGTTCAGGAAAAGGTGGTACTTCTGCAAGAGGTCACAAAGGAGCAAAATCTCGTTCTGGTTATTCTAAAAAGATTGGTTTTGAAGGTGGTCAAATGCCATTGCAAAGACGTGTGCCTAAGTTTGGTTTTACAAACATCAATCGTAAAGAATATCAAGGAGTAAATCTTGATACACTTCAATTATTAGTAGATAACGGAATTGTTACTGATACTGTAGATTTTACAGTATTTGTGGAAAATCGTTTGGCAACTAAAAGCGAAACAGTAAAAATTCTTGGAAGAGGAGAATTGAAATCAAAATTAAAAGTAACTGCACATAAATTTACTGCTACTGCAAAAGCCGCTATCGAAGCTGCTGGAGGTGAAGCTGTAACTTTATAATAACTATAACAATGAAGAAATTTTTTGAATCATTATTAAATGTTTGGAAAATAGAAGAACTAAAAAATAGAATCTTGGTAACTCTTGGTATATTATTAGTTTACAGATTTGGTGCGCATGTTACGCTTCCGGGTATTGATGCAACGCAATTGAATAGCTTAGCTGGTCAAACAGATAAAGGAATTGGTTCAATTCTAGACATGTTTACAGGTGGAGCTTTTTCAAAAGCATCAGTTTTCGCTTTGGGTATTATGCCATACATTTCTGCTTCAATTGTTGTTCAGTTAATGGGAATTGCTATTCCTTATTTACAAAAACTTCAAAAAGATGGTGAAAGTGGTAGAAAGAAATTAAACCAAATCACTAGATGGTTAACAATTGCAATAACGTTAGTTCAAGGTCCAGGTTATATCTATAACTTATACAGAACTTTACCAAATAGCGCGTTCCTTTTAGGATTTGACTCATTCTCGTTCTTATTTTCTTCTGTTTTAATTTTGACTACTGGTACAATTTTCGCCATGTGGTTAGGTGAAAAAATCACAGATAAAGGAATTGGAAATGGTATTTCACTATTAATTATGGTTGGAATTCTTGCAAGATTACCACAAGCATTATTTCAAGAGTTTACTTCGAAAGTTACCAATAATAATGGTGGACCAATGTTGTTAGTACTTGAAGTTATAGTGTGGTTGTTAGTAATTATAGCTTGTGTCCTACTAGTAATGGCAGTTAGAAAAATACCTGTTCAGTATGCACGTCGTACAACAACCGGTGATTTCGAACAAGACATGATGGGTGGAAATAGACAATGGATTCCATTGAAACTAAATTCTGCGGGCGTAATGCCAATCATTTTTGCTCAAGCAATTATGTTTATACCAGCTGCAGTTGCAGGGCTTTCAAAATCTGAAACCTCACAATCAATTGCAGGTACATTTAGTAACATGTTTGGTTTTTGGTATTCTTTTGTCTTTGCTGGTTTGATAATCATATTTACATTCTTTTACACAGCAATTACTGTCCCAACAAACAAAATGGCAGATGATTTAAAAAGAAGTGGTGGTTTTATTCCTGGTGTTAAACCTGGAATTGAAACGGGTGATTTCTTAGATAGAATCATGTCTCTTATAACATTCCCTGGCTCATTATTTCTTGCCTTGATAGCTGTGTTCCCAGCAATTATAGTAGGTTTCGGTGTGCAACAATCTTGGGCAATGTTCTATGGTGGAACTTCACTTATTATTATGGTCGGAGTTGCAATAGACACTATTCAACAGGTAAATTCTTATTTATTGAATAAACACTATGATGGATTGATGAAAAGTGGTAAAAATAGAAAAGCAGTCGCTTAATTTTTTATGGCAAAACAATCAGCAATAGAACAAGACGGATCAATTATCGAAGCATTGTCAAATGCAATGTTCCGTGTGGAGTTAGAAAACGGACATATTGTAATTGCTCATATTTCTGGAAAAATGCGTATGCATTACATTAAATTGTTACCTGGTGACAAAGTAAAATTGGAAATGAGTCCTTACGATTTGTCAAAAGCAAGAATTACTTATAGATATTAAAGATATTCAAAATGAAAGTAAGAACATCAGTTAAAAAAAGAAGTGCCGAGTGCAAGATTGTACGAAGAAAAGGCAGATTATACGTAATCAACAAAAAGAATCCTAGATTTAAACAAAGACAAGGATAGTTATGGCAAGAATAGCAGGGGTAGATATACCCAAAAACAAAAGAGGAGTTATCGCTTTAACCTACATCTTCGGAGTAGGCAAAAGTAGAGCTATTGAGATTTTAGAAAAAGCTCAAGTAAGCCAAGATACAAAAGTTCAAGATTGGAATGATGACGAAATCGGAGCAATCCGTGATGCGGTATCTTATTACAAAATTGAAGGTGAGCTTCGTTCAGAAGTTTCATTGCACATTAAACGTTTAATGGACATTGGATGTTACAGAGGTATCCGTCATAGATCAGGTCTTCCTTTAAGAGGACAAAGAACTAAGAATAACTCTAGAACAAGAAAAGGTAAAAGAAAAACTGTTGCTAACAAGAAAAAAGCAACTAAATAATAAGTAATATGGCTAAAGCAACAACAAAAAAACGTAAAGTTATCGTTGAATCAACAGGTGAAGCTCATATTAGTGCAACCTTTAACAACATCAT
>JBKJQV010000141.1:0-10805 GCA_046593815.1 Sediminibacterium sp.
TTTGCAAATACTTTATTTGCACGGGGAACATGTATGGCTGAGGTAATAACTATATAAGGTGGTAAAAGATTTAATGAGTCTAATATTTTTTTTGAAAAAATAGCATTTTCATATGTATTTTTTGATTTTGTTTCTACAATGATAGCTGAATCTGGTATTCCATTACGGATTAACTGTTCCCTTAGAAAACTTGCCTCATCAGGTTCCTTTTTTAAAAGTATTCCTGATCCACCACTTACAATTATCTTTTTAATATATCCACTATGATATAAATTAGCAGTTTGAATAAATCTATCTGAACTTGATACGAAATAGCCTTCATTATTTCTATCATACATAGAAAGGCCACCTAATAAAATTCCAACAGAAAATTTGTTTTTTTTGTTCAGAGCTAGCATTTTGGGTTGATAGTAAATTACTAATGAACGATAAATATATGGATTAGAGAAAACAATGCTAATAACAATTATAACGATATTTATTTTTCTTTTAACTGAATTTGATTTTACTATTAATCGAACAATAAATAAAATAAATAACCAGCTGATAGGAGCTAATAGGAAGTATAATAACTTTGATAAAATAAAAAACATGAGTTGGTTTTTATTTAAATGAGTTACTTACTATTAGCTCTTTACTTCCATTGGTATAGGTATAAAACCCTTCGCCCGTTTTTACACCTAATCGCCCTGCTGTAACCATATTTACCAATAAGGGGCAGGGTGCATATTTGGTATTGCCAAAACCATTGTAAAGTACATTCATGATACTTAAGCAAGTATCTAATCCAATAAAATCGGCTAGTTGTAGAGGACCCATTGGATGAGCCATTCCTAATTTCATAATGGTATCTATTGCTTCCACTCCTGCTACGCCTTCATATAAACTATAGATAGCTTCATTAATCATCGGCATCAATATTTTATTGGCAATAAATCCAGGGTAATCATTAACTACGCAAGGTATTTTACCCAATTGTTTAGTAAGCGCTATAATTGATTCGGTTACTGTTTTATCAGTTGCATATCCATTAATAATTTCAACCAATTTCATAATAGGAACTGGGTTCATAAAATGCATACCAATA
This sequence comes from Sediminibacterium sp., assembly GCA_046593815.1. Taxonomy (GTDB): domain Bacteria; phylum Bacteroidota; class Bacteroidia; order Chitinophagales; family Chitinophagaceae; genus Sediminibacterium. The sequence continues at coordinate 1,088 of JBKJQV010000141.1, forward strand.
ACTTTTTCTGGTCGCTTTGTAACCGCAGCTAACTTGGTAATTGAAATAGAAGAAGTATTCGTTGCTAAAATTGCATTTGTTGGAGCAGCAGAATCAATTTCACTAAATATTTTTAATTTAAGATCTATATTTTCTGTAGCAGCTTCAATAACTATTTCAGCAATAGAAACACCTAAAGCTAAATTGGTTTCAGTACAAATATTTCCCAATGTTTTGCTCTTGTCTTCCTCTGTTATAATGCCTTTTGTAATTTGTCGATCTAAATTTTTTCGGATAGTTTCTAACGCTTTTTCTAGATGCGTTTTTTGTAAATCAACAATAGTAACTTTAAATCCATTTTGAGCAAAAACATGTGCAATACCATTTCCCATGGTTCCAGCACCAATTACAGTAACATTTTGTAATGACATAGTTGAAATTTTAATAAACCAATTAATTATTTTTTCCGCTTAAAGTCGCCACGTTTCCAAGCACTAATAAAATCGGCCCAGGCAGCAGGGTTTAAAATATTCATTGGTGGTAATTGACCTGCGTAATAGTATTTATTGGTTTGTTGTTTTAACTGATAATTTACAGCTTCTCTTCCATCTGCCGGTAGGCTATTTAATAAAACCCTTCTTGTTGCTTCATCCGTATTTTTTCTGGCAATTTCATAGGCATCATCAGGGGTTCTATTATTTAAAAAATCGCGTTCAAACTGTTCTCTAGTGGGTCTTGGCTTTAATATGGTAGCTGGTAAATAAGCAGTATCACTAATTAATAGTTGAATAACACTGTACTGGTTTTCACTTAAATTAGCTGGAATAGTAATGGTATTATTTTTAAATCCTATACTTGAAAAAGTAATTTTATCACCTTTCATTACTGCAATAGAAAAAACGCCATCAAAACTAGTAATGGTTCCTCTTCCTTTACCCTCAACAATAACACTTGCAGATGGAACTCCTCTTAGGCTATCAGCTGTCATAATAACTCCATAAAGCTGCACAATTGAATCTCTATAAGGATTGCCAGTTTCCTGAGCACTAATTTGCTCAACACCAAAAAACGAAAACAGTAAAATAGAATAAATGAGTATTTTTTGGTTCATAAATGCTTCAGCTGGAACTTCTGCAAATGTACAAATTTGCCATCGTTGTTGGTTAAAGTATCAAAATCTCAACAAAGTAAAGCAGTAGGTTGTTAACTTTGCGTTCTCATTGCTTTTTTAACATAAACTTTCATGATGACAATTGATGATATATTAAAAGCCCTCAGTAATGTTCAAGAACCCGATTTAGGTAAGGATTTGGTGACCTTAAATATGGTTAAAGACATAGTTATTGATGGGAACAATGTTAGCTTCACTATTGTGCTTACCACACCTGCTTGCCCAATGAAAGACATGATGCAGCGAGCTAGTGAAAATGCCGTAAAACTTTTAGTAAATAAGGAGGCAATCGTTAAAGTAAATTTCACTGCAAATACTTCATCTACGCGTAAAGACGACCAAAAAGTACTAGGTGGTGTAAAAAATATCATAGCGGTTGTAAGTGGTAAAGGAGGAGTCGGAAAAAGTACGATTTCAGCAAATCTTGCACTTGCATTAGCTGAAGGAGGTGCTACAGTTGGTCTTATGGATGCTGATATTTATGGGCCTAGTATACCAATGATGTTTGGTGTAAGAGGAGAACGCCCAATGATGAAGGATGTTGATGGTAAAGGAATGATTTTGCCACTCGATAAATACGGCATCAAATTAATAAGTATTGGACTTTTAGTAGATGAAAAAAGTGCTGTTGTTTGGCGAGGTCCGATGGCTAGTAGTGCTATTCGTCAGTTTATAACAGATGTTGAATGGGGTGATCTTGATTATTTGGTTATAGATATGCCTCCAGGTACTGGCGATATTCATCTTACGCTAATGCAATTGGTTCCAGTAACTGGTGTTGTGGTTGTTACAACTCCGCAAAATGTAGCTTTAGCAGATGCCAAAAAAGCTATAGCAATGTTTGCTCAAGCTCAAATTAATGTACCTATTATTGGGTTAGTAGAAAATATGGCATTTTTCACCCCTGCCGAATTACCCAATAATAAATATTATTTATTTGGGAAAGAGGGTGGTAAAAAATTAGCTGAAGAATACGACTTACCGTTCTTAGGTCAAATTCCTTTAGTACAATCAATTAGGGAAGGTGGCGACGATGGAGTTCCGGCAATGGTGGGAAATGATCCCATTAGTAAAGAAGCATTCCAAAACTTCACTTCAATGGCAGTAAGGAATATTGCTATGCGAAATGCCAACATGCCTAAATCACAGATTATTGAAATGGCAGACAAATAACAATGTATAATATACCTTACTTTAAAGCTAATAACCATTCAGAAGTGCTTTCATTTATGAAAGCCCATCCTTTTATTATTTTATGTGGTATTGGATTGGATGCTAAGCCTATAGCTACTCACTTGCCAGTTATAATTATTAAGAGAGACGATCGAATTTTTTTACAAGCTCATAGTATGCGTAAGCAAGAACATACCATAGCTTTTGAAAATAATCAGCATGTATTAGCTATATTTCATGGAGCTCATAGTTATGTAAGTGCAACTTTATATGAGCCTAATAATACCGCCAGCACCTGGAATTATTCAGCTGTTCATGCAAGTGGCATATTGCGTTTATTGGATGATGATGGATTATATAATCTCTTAAAAACTTTGACTAATTATTTTGAAGGAAGCCCTCATACTTCAGCATCATTTGAAAATTTGAGTGAAGATTATGTTCGTACACACATGAAAGCGGTTGTTGCATTTGAAATTGAAGTAACCAATCTTCAACATGTATTTAAGCTAAGTCAAAATAAAACAGAATACGAAAAGGATAATATTAAGCAGCATCTTTCAAAAGGGAGTCAAGATGCACAAGTAGTTGCAACATCAATGGAGAAACAATTCGAAACAGATAAATAATTTTTATTTTGATACGATTACTTTCATTTTTTATTTTAATAGTTGCTTGCACAACCTCTCAAAAAAATAATATTATTAATATGCCTATCAATCAATTCGACTATCAGGGTCATAGAGGTTGCAGGGGATTAATGCCTGAAAATACTATCCCAGCTATGTTACAGGCTATTGATTTGGGAGTAACTACTTTAGAAACTGATGCCATCATTACAAAAGATAAAAAAGTGATATTAAGTCATGAGCCTTTTTTTAATCATGAAATTTCAACTAAACCTGATGGCACATACATATCAGAAGCTGAAGAAAAGTCATTTAATATCTACCAAATGAATTATGATGAGGTAAAAATGTATGATGTTGGGCTAAAAAAACATCCTCGTTTTCTTGATCAAACAAAGGTGGCTGTTGCAAAACCTTTATTAAGTGATATGATCGATGCGGCTGAAAAATATAGTAAGGCAATGCATAAACAACCGATTCGTTATAATATTGAAACAAAGTCTGATCCAAAAACCGATGGCCAATATCATCCTCTTCCTGCAGAATTTGTAGAATTAATAGTGGCTGTTATACAATCTAAAAAAGTAGCTGATAGAACAATCATCCAATCTTTTGATATTAGGGCTTTGCAATATATCCATCAAAAATATCCCTCTATCAAAACAGCATTGCTGATTGAGGATTTTGATAAGAAATCATTTAAAGAACAGCTCAGTCTACTTGGATTTACGCCAACTATATACAGTCCACATTTTTCATTGGCTACTCCTAATTTAATAGAGGATTGTAAAAAAAATCAAATAAAAATCATTCCATGGACAGTGAATGATTTAGCCACCATCCAACAATTGAAAAAAATGGGTGTAGATGGAATTATTTCAGATTTCCCTAATCTTTTTTCAAAACTGTAAAACCAATCTTTCCCGTCTTTCGTAGGTTATTCTGTAAACAAAAATTAAACAATAAATTTTTAAAGACAGATTATGAAAAAAATTGCACTTATTTTAATGTCCGCTTTAGTTATGGGCGGCACTTTTGCACAAAAATCAGAAAAAACAGTTGAAGTAGGTGGAGCAGCAATGTATCCTTCTAAAAACATTGTTCAGAATGCGGTAAATTCTGCAGACCATACAACATTGGTTGCAGCGGTTAAAGCGGCTGGTTTGGTAGAAACTTTACAGTCTGCTGGTCCATTCACAGTATTTGCTCCAACAAATGCAGCATTTGCTAAATTACCAGCTGGAACAGTTGAAACTTTGGTAAAGCCAGAGAATAAAGCAGTGTTAACCAAAATCTTGACTTACCATGTTGTTGCAGGAAGATTAGATGCATCAACTATTGCTAAAATGATTAAAGCTGGTAATGGTACTGCAGTATTAAAAACTGTTGCTGGTGGTGTTTTAAAAGCTACAATGAATGGTAAAAAATTAATCCTAACAGATGAAAAAGGCGGAATGGCTGAAGTAACCATAGCTAACGTATTTCAAAGCAATGGAGTTATCCATGTTATTGATACTGTTGTATTACCTTCATAAAAATAATTCAATGAAATGAAGCCATCCCTCAACAGGGATGGCTTTTTTGTTACATTTGTGTTTAGATTAGAACGTAATGCAAAAAATCATAATTACTTTGGATGGGTATTCTTCTTGTGGTAAAAGCACATTGGCTAAACAATTGGCAAATGAGTTGAATTATGTTTTTGTGGATAGTGGTGCAATGTATAGAGCTATAACTTTGTATTTTTTGCGCAATCACATCGATTGGAATGATAATAATTCTGTAAAAAAATCACTTGAAGAAATCAATTTAGATTTTGATTATAACCAAATCACAGGTTCTAGTGATATATTTTTGAATGATGAAAATGTAGAAGCACTTATTAGAGATATGCTTGTAAGTGAGCACGTGAGTGAAGTAGCTGCCAACCAATATGTTCGCGAATTTGGTGTTGCTCAACAACAAAAATTGGGAGAGAGAAAAGGAATTGTAATGGATGGAAGAGATATTGGAACTACTGTATTTCCTAGTGCTGAATTAAAAATATTTGTAACCGCAGATCCAGCTGTAAGAGTTGAGAGAAGATTTAGAGAATTATATGCTAAAAACCCAAGTATCACTATAGAAGAAGTGAAAGACAATTTAGAAATGCGCGATTATATAGATAGTAACCGCGAGTTTAGTCCTTTGCGAAAAGCAAACGATGCAGTGATTTTAGATAATACCAATCTAACTAGAGAAGAGCAACTTAATTTAGCGCTTAAGTGGACAAAAGAAAAAATCGGTAATTAATTAATAATCTGTTCCGAAATTTTTCCGGTTGTTTTATTTTTTAGAATCAATTTCTTTGCACCGTAATGAGTCATTTCTTCCTTTACTAAATAATGTTCTTGATCATACTCAATTAAGTGACTTTCTTTTGATAATCCTGTTTTTCCTCTCCAAATATCTAATTGAACTGGCTCCCATAATTTGGTTTTAGCAGATTTATAAGCGGCATCTAAAATAGCATTCACTACATACCCATCATAAAATGTTTCTTTAGGTGATTCACCTTTTTCAATGGCATTAAACATATCCATAAACATATGGTTATAGCCCAATTCATTCAGTTCATCTCCCACTGGGAATAGCCATCCAGTATTGCTTTCGGCTTTTTCAGCAACGTAATCTGCTCCTTTGCCTGTTGTAAACATATCAAAACCAGTTCTCAAAAAACTGTTGATCCAAATTGTGCCTTCTGTTCCCATTACTTCATCACGTAAATCGAGACCGCCGCGGAAAGTCCAACTAACTTCAAACTGACCAATAGCACCATTTTCATATTTAACCAAACCAATTGCATGGTCTTCCGCGTCAATAGGTTTTACTTGAGTATCAGCCCAACACATTACTTCAATTGGCTTAATATCTTTGCCTATATAGCTTCTAGTAATTTCTACACAATGACAACCTAAATCTAATATGCATCCACCACCTGCAAGTTCTATATCCCAAAACCAATCGCTATGTGGACCAGGATGAGTTTCTCTTGATTTTGCCCAAAGAATTCTACCCAATGCTCCATTCTTTACACTTTCATTTGCTTTAATAAATTTTGGCGTGTAAACAAGGTCTTCTAAATAACCATTAAAAATTCCAGCTGCTTCTACAGCTTCTAACATGCGTTTGGCTTCGGTTGCATTTCTTCCCAAAGGCTTGGTAGTCATAACTGCTTTTTTGTGCTTACAGCATAGCATTACTGCTTCCTCGTGTAAGTTGTTGGGAAGTGCAATACATACAATATCAACATCCGCTCTTGCAATTGATTCCTCCATATTGGTAGTCCAATGATTGCAACCATAGTCAGTAGCAAACTTAGAAGCACTTTCTTCTCTTCGAGAATAGATGCTTACAAATTTATCTTTACTTCTATATCCTTGAATAGAGTCGGCATAGAATCTACCTATAAAACCAGAACCTAACATAGAAATGCGTTGCATAGAGAGAGATGAATTAAGAGTTATGAATTAAGAGTTATGAATTAATTATTTTAAGCAATTGCTTTTTCTAGAGAAGGCTCATTTTTTTCTTTAAAGAATAAAATAAATGCCAATAAAACAAATCCAGCAATAACTGCAGGGTATAACCATATCGTTTCCCAAATATGCGTTACTGTTTCTTTTTGTGTAATTGCATCGATTGCTTTTATTGAATATTTGTTCGAAACAAAGCCGCTGTAATTTGTTCCTATAAACATTCCTACGCCATAAGTTGCAAAAGTAAATAGGCTTTGTGCGGCATTCTTAATTTTTTCTCCAGCTTTCTTTTCCGTGTACATATATCCTGTTACAAAAAAGAAATCATAACAAATTCCGTGTAAAATAATTCCAGCATAAAGCATCCATAAATTTGATCCTCCATTTCCATACGCAAAAAAAATGTACCTCAAAGCCCAAGCAGCCATTCCAAAAATCAGCATATTTTTTACTCCTATTCTATAAAATAAAAATGGTATTGCAATGATGAATATCGCTTCAGACATTTGTCCCATTGCCATTTTTCCTGGAGTAGCTTCTCCAAAAAATTCTTTTAAATATGATCCTGCAAATCCATAATAAAAAGAGAGTGGAATACAAATTAATATTGCTGCAACAAAGAAAATGGTGTAGGACCTGCTTTTAAATAGCACGAATGCATCTGCACCAAAAATTGCACCAATTGAACTTGATTTTGAATCTGACTTTGGTGGAGTATTTGGTAAAAAGAAACTGAATAATCCTAGCAAAGCAGAACAACCAGCTGCAATTTCAAAAGTCATTGGCTTGTCAGTAATTTTTAACTGAGAAATTACTAATCCAGCTACAATCCATCCTAGAGTTCCGAAAACCCTAATCCAAGGGAATTGTTTTCCGGGGTCAGACATTTGAGCAAATGCTACACTATTGCTTAATGCAATAGTTGGCATGTATAAAAGGGAGTAAACAAGAATTATCCAATAAAATCCTGATGTTTGGGTCATTTGAGTTGCATAAAAAAGCAAGCAAGCACCAAGTATATGTAATACACCCATTATTCGTTGAGCGGCAAAATATCTGTCAGCAATCATTCCTACAAAAAATGGAGAAATAATAGTTGCAATTGCTCCAGCTCCATAAACTGCGCCTTTGGCAACATCTACATTCTGACCTGCAAAGGCAATATCCATATATGGCCCCATGGTAACATACCAAGCACCCCATATATAATATTGAAGAAACATCATGATTGCAAGGAAAATACCAGTCGATAATTTCATATGGTTATAATTTTAGCATCCCGAATATAATCGATTATTGGTTCAAATTAACCAAGGGCTTGAAGAATATCTGCTAAAATATCATCTCTATGTTCTAACCCAACACTAATTCGAATTAAACCAGGCGTAATATTCACCGCTTTTCTTTCTTCTTCAGATAATTTTGCATGAGTAGTACTTGCAGGATGTGAGGCAATACTTCTTGTGTCGCCTAGGTTAGCTGTTAAAGAAAGCATCTTTAATTTATTTAAAAAACTACGTCCAGCTTCAAGCCCCCCTTTTAATTCAAAACAAACAATACCACCACCATTTTGCATTTGTTTAATGGCAATAGAATAATGTGGATGAGATGGTAAAAATGGGTATAGTAAGTTGTTGATTGCTGGATGATTTTCTAATTCTTTTGCAATATATAATGCATTAGATGCATGACGTTCCATACGAACGTCTAAGGTTTCTAAACTCTTACTTAATACCCATGCATTAAAAGGAGCCAATGCAGGGCCTGTACTCCTACAAAACAAATAAATTTCTTTTATCAACTCCTTTTTTCCAACAATTACACCGCCTAAAACTCTTCCTTGTCCATCGATCCATTTAGTGGCTGAATGAATAACAAGATCAGCTCCAAACTCAATTGGACATTGATTCATAGGTGTTGCAAAACAATTGTCTACATTAAATATTATATTATGTTTTTTTGCCAATTTACTAATCATAGACATGTCTAAAATATCTAAGCCCGGATTGGTAGGTGTTTCTAAATAAATCATTTTTGTATTTGGAGTGATGGCATTTTCCCATTCTGCTTCTGTAGCATTGGCTCCAATATATCCATATTCAATTCCGTATTTAGGAAGGTATTTAGAAATAACAGTATGGGTACTTCCAAAAACAGAATTACATGATAAAAGTCTATCTCCTTGTTTTAATAAAGCCATAAAAGATCCAAAAACAGCACTCATTCCGGAAGCAGTAGCATAACCAGCTTCAGCACCTTCTAAGGCAACTATTTTATCAATAAATTCTTGCACAGATGGATTACTAAATCTGCTATAAATATTATCTGTTGTTTCATCTGCAAATGCCGCTCGCATTTCTTCAGCATCATCAAAACAAAAACTACTAGTAAGGAACAATGGTGTAGAGTGTTCCATTTCATTTGTTCTTTCTGTTTGAATGCGGATTGCCTTTGTTTGTTTTTTCATTGTATCAAATAAACAGTTAATTAATTATGATAGTCCAAGCAATAGTACATCCAGCTGCTCTTAATGTTGCAGCAACAGAACAATACTTATTAATCGATAATGCAACCGCTTTTTCAGCTTTATCTTTTTCTACATTACCACTAAAATAAAATTGAATATGTACAGCTTTCCATAATGAGGGTTCTTTGTCATGTTCTCGTTCTCCTTCAATGATCATCTTAAATTCAGCAACTTCTTGTTTCTGTTTTTTTAAAATGGATATAATATCTACACCGCCACAACCGCCCAATCCCATTAAAATAGATTGCATAGGGCGTATACCACTATCATGACCTCCAATTGCCGATGATGCATCCATCCGGGCTGTGTTTCCATTACTATCGGTTGCAATAAAAGCATAGGCATCATCTACTCTCTTTACCTCAATTTTATCCATTTTAAAGTTCTTTTTAAAATTTCAACAAATGTACGCAGTGCATGCCTTTATTTTGCAGATGAAATAGGTAAATATCAATATGACCATTTTTAAACACAACCAACCTTTTTTATTAGAAAATGGAGTTTCTCTCCCAGGTCTTGAAATTGCGTATTCTACATTCGGTATTTTAAATGATGCTAAGGATAATGTTATTTGGGTTTGCCATGCGCTGACAGCAAATGCTGACCCAACTGATTGGTGGAAGGGATTAGTAGGAGAAGATTGTTTAATTAATCCTGATAATTATTTTATTGTTGGTGCAAATATAATTGGCTCATGTTATGGATCTACTGGTCCATTAAG
>JBKJQV010000195.1:0-16750 GCA_046593815.1 Sediminibacterium sp.
TTTAAACCCGCGTTTCCAATATTAATATTTTGCGGATCGGTATAGTCTGGAAATGGCATCAACTGAAAAAAGTTCGGCCTATTAATTCTTCTTGAATAATTAATTTGGTAATCTTGCTTATCATTTATTTTATAAGTAATAAATGCGCTAGGGAATAAGCTTAACGGATAAGTAACTTTAAAATTTGCTGAATCTGCTCCCTTCGAATTTAATAATGTACCAGTGTAGTTAGAACTTTCGGCACGTAAACCCAATTGATAGCTCCATTTTTTAACTTTAAAACTATAAGTACTATAAGCAGCATAAACCTGGTCGTTGTATTTATATTTATTGCTTATTGAAGGAATTAATACAAAAGAATTCAATGATGAAGAAAAACGATACTGATCTAATAAATTAGCAAAATCACGAACGGCAGCTCTGCCACCTGCTTCAAATTTAGAGTTATCTGTTAATGGATTTTCATAATCTATTTGAAATGTATGATTGATGGTATTGCCATTACCCAATCCTCTTTGTATAATTGGGAAACCTTTCTGTGCATTGCTTGAATTATATGTATTACTATTTATATTCGATTCGTTGCTATTATTGCTTTCATTGTAGTTATAGTCAGAGGAAATATTATGCCCGGTTTTTTCAAAATTATGCTTGAAACTTAATTGTGTTCCGATGTTCTCAAAAGTAGAAGACGACAATGTATTTACATTGGTGTAAGAAGAAAAAGCGCCTTTAATAGTAGAATCAACTTTTTGAATTTGATCATTATCAAATTTACCTTTAACATAGTTTGCTGAGATTGATAAAGTATTTCTATTGTCTACAAAATAATCAATACCACCTCTTAAAAAAGCAAAATAGCCGGTATTAGTAGCGTTTTGAACATTATAAATATTACTTGGTGTTGTAAGTATATTATTTCTATCGGTAATGCCTTCAGAAATACTCTTACGTTGGTTATAGTTCCCACTACCAGTAAAATTTATTTTATTTTGTCTTAAATTAATATCTCCTCCAAAGTTAGGCATTCCACGAGAATCAATACCTGCTCTAAGTCCACCATTGTATCCTGTTTTCTTATTTTTCTTTAGCACGATATTTAAAATACCAGCATTACCACCCGACGCATCAAATTTTGCAGAAGGATTGGTGATTAATTCTACCCTGTCAATTATTTCTGATGGAATCTGATCAAGCGTAATAGTTGTTGGTCTGCCATCAATAAAAATAGTTGGAGCAGCATTTCTTAGTGTTACATTGCCATCAATATCTACATTTAAAGCTGGAATATTTCTCATTAAGTCAGTTGCAGTTGCACCAGAACCCATTAAGTTTTTATCTACATTAAATATTTTCCTGTCAATACCTAATTCAAATTGTGGTTTGCTTGAAGAGGTAACTGTTACGTTTCCTAAATTGGTTGCATCTTCTTGCATCAAAATATTTCCAAGGTCTTTATCAGCCATCGCCATCATTTTAGTAAAATCAGGAGCGCCACCTTGTGGAAATTTGATTCCAAAACTTACAACTTGATTTAGATTTTTATATCCTAATGAACTTAGGATTAGTTTAAAATTGCCAAATAATGACAAATTATCAAAGGTAAAATCGCCATTTGCTTTGGTTATTAGTGTTCCTAATGTAGATTCCTTCATTTTTTTGGTAGCAGTATCAAATTTATTGCCTTTTAGCAAAACAGTTACTCCTTCAATAGCTTTATTCTTTGTATCTACTATTTTACCATAAAAGTGACCAATATTGGTGTTTTGATTAGCTCCAGCTGCTCCACCAGTGCGCCCGCCCATGCCAGGATATTGGGCATTTGAAGAAACACCCACCAAAAACAAACTAATCAACACTAAAAAATTACGCATAATAAACTTTATTAATAGGTGCAAAATTGCGCCATTTACAGGATGAACCGTATTTGCATTATACAAACGGTAATAAGACAATTTTAAATGGATAAAGTTGGGTTAATGTATAGAACCAACATGTTTTTGGTCGGTGACTAGGTGAGTAAGGTTAAAAATACTTGTAATAACCCGATCAAAAATCCTAAAACACCACCAATAATTTCTACAAAACGAAATTCTTTGGCCATTATGGCATTCAGAATATGTTCGAGTTTGTCGGATGAGAATCCTGATACTTTTTGGGTTACTATTTTTTCTAAATCGAGGTCTTCTTGAAGGTTATTCATATAATTCTTCATGATAACAGGGAAAAGCTCGGTTAATTCTGTAATAAAGACCTCTTTTAGTTGATTTATTGTTTTATCACCAATAAACATGCTAATCATTGGCATTTGCTCAGCTAATTTAACCCTTAAAAAGTGGTCGATATGCTCTTCTACAAAAGGCATTAGCTTACCAATATTATCTGGATTACTAATTTTCGACTCAATGTCTTCGAAAGAAAGAAGCTCTTCACTCACTAGTTTCCCTAGCTTTTCTGCAAATTGTTGTTGCCGTTTAGGGAAAATTCCTTGGAAGCGAATACCTAAAATTATTTTGGGTTCTCTAGGATGAAACAACATTTTAATTGCAATCCAATTGGTAAACCAACCGATAAATGCAGAAATAAAAGGGATTAAGTAGATCAATTTCATATTGTAAAATTAAAAACCTATAAAACAAATGTTTTATAGGTTTTATAAAGGGAGAACGAGGGGTCTCGAACCCCCGGCCTTCAGATCCACAAACTGACGCTCTAACCAACTGAGCTACGCCCTCCGTTTTGCGGGTGGCAAAAATAGTGATTTTTTTTTATAAACCATCTTTCAAAAGCTTTGTTAATTGGTTTGAATAATTATAGTTTAATCTCTTTTTGAGTTATTTTTGAAAAGATCATGCAAAAATTGAAGCAATTTATGAAGACAAGAAAAGGGTTAGCACTTACTATTATTGTATTATTTGGAACACTGTTTTTTGCATTTAGAACTATTGGTGGTAATAGTAAAAATGAAATGGTTACACTTCAACAGCGTTTATTAAGTGCAGTTGGTGCTTTATTAGAACAAGAACATTTTAGTCCGAAATCAATTAATGATGATTTTTCTAAAAAAGTATTTATTGGTTATATAGACCAGTTAGATGGTGATAAAACATTGTTTTTACAAACTGATGTGGATGCTTTAAAAAAATATGAAACAACAATCGATGATGAAATTCATGGAGCTTCATTACAATTTCAACCTGCTGTAAGTGCTATATATGAAAAAAGAGTTACAGAAGCCACGTTATTATATAAAGAATTATTATCAAAACCTTTTGATTATAAAGTTGATGAAACGGTTCAATTAGATGGCGACAAAATTAATTTTGCTTCTAGTGAATCAGAAAGAAAAGATCGTTGGAGAAAAAAAATGAAATTATACTCTTTAGAACGATACATTGATTTGCAAGAAGATAGAGAAAAAAACAAAACTAAAGCAGGATATATTGCAAAACCCGACGATAGTTTAGAAGCAGAAGCGAGAGCGAAAGTGATGAAAATTATGGATCGAACTTTTACTAGAATTAAAACAACTTATACTGAAGACCAACGGTTTAATGCGTTTATAAATGTAATTACTAATTTGATGGACCCACATACCGATTATTTTCCGCCGGTTGAAAAAAGAGGGTTTGATGAAAGAATGAGTAATCAGTTTTTTGGTATAGGCGCACAGTTACAACAAGACGATAATGGAATTAAAATTGCAAGTGTTGTAACTGGTGGACCAGCTTGGAAATCTGGTAAAATTGTTGCAGGAGATATAATTATTAAAGTAGCCCAAGGGAGTGATGAGCCAGTTGATGTGAGTGGTTATGATACACAAGATGCTGTTAAGTTAATAAGAGGAAATAAAGGTACAGAAGTGCGATTAACATTTAAAAAACAAGATGGTACAATTATTACCATTTCAATGATCCGCGAAAAAATTGAACAGGATGAAGGGTTGGCTAGAAGTGCAATTATTCAAAACGGGAATGATAAAATTGGATATATAGTATTGCCTGATTTCTATGCAAATTTTGAAGATCAAAATGGATTTCGTAGTTCAGAAGATGTTGCTAAAGAAGTTAAAAAATTAAAAGCTGAAAATGTAAAAGGCATTGTGATCGATCTAAGAAATAATGGCGGTGGATCATTGGTTGAAGTAGTTAAAATGGTTGGTCTGTTTATTAAATCAGGAACAGTTGTACAAGTGAAAGAAAAAGACGGCAAAGTTGATAATCGTACTTGGAGAGATAACGATGAATCTGTTTTGTATGATGGTCCACTCACTGTATTGGTTAACGAACTAAGTGCATCGGCTAGTGAAATATTTGCAGCTGCTATTCAAGATTACAAAAGAGGAGTTATAATTGGTAGTACTTCAACTTATGGAAAAGGAACTGTGCAACGTCCAATTCCTTTTGGTAAGCCTATTGATTTTTATAGTGGTAGAACTGAGTATGGTGCGGTAACACTTACCTTTCAAAAATTTTATAGAGTTAATGGTGGATCAACACAATTAAATGGAGTAGTACCTGATGTGATTATGCCTGACTCTTATGAGTATTTGAAAATAAGGGAAAAAGACAATCCTAATTCATTGCCTTGGGATGCAATTGCCAAAACAGATTTTCAACCTTGGCAATCAACTAGTTCATCTTCTGATCTTTCATTAATCAGTAAGACAATGCAGGATAAAATATCAGTTGATCCTAATTTTAAATTATTGCAGGGCAATTTAAAATGGCTAAGTAAAAATTCAGAAGCTCCGATTAATCTAAAGATGGATAAATACAAAGACCAGCAAAAGCAAATTTTAACTACTGTTACTCAAAACAATAGTCTTTTAAAATTGAAAGATTCATTGGTAGTATCAGCTTTAGAAGTAGATAAGGATAAATTTTACAACAATGCCGATAAAAATAAAGGAATTAGATATCAAGAATGGCTTAAATCACTTAAATTAGATATGCATATCGATGAAAGTGTGAAAATTATTGAAGAAATTGCTAAAACTAAATCCCCAATTGTTCGCAATTAATAGCTTGTCAATTTTGTAATTTGTAACGCTTGTAAATGGAAAAAGTGCTAGAGAAAAAATGGTATGCTGTATACACAAAACCAAGGTGGGAAAAAAAGATTGATGCCCGATTAATAAAAAAAGGGATTGAAAGTTGGTGCCCTTTGCAAAAAGTGGAACGTCAATGGACAGATCGCAAAAAAATAATTGAAGACCCGCTTTTTAAGTCTTATGTTTTTGTTAGAATCGATGTTAAAGAGCGATCTGATGTATTGATGACTGATGGCGTTCTAAACTTTGTTTATTATTTAGGTAAACCTGCAGTAATTAGAGATGAGGAAGTGAATAATATAAAGATGTATCTATCCGAAAAAGATGCTCGTGTATCACTTATTTCTGACGAAGGATTTGAACTGGGAGAAAAAATCAGGATCAACTTTGGCGTTTTTATGGATAGAGAAGGAACTGTTTTAAGAGGTGGGAAGAAAAAAGTTTATGTACAATTACAAAGTCTTGGTCAAGTAATGGTAGTTGAATTTCCGGCTGAATATTTGTCTCCGATTTAATGATTATGTTTCATGTTTAAATCATTGTTCAATTCTTCAAGAATTAAAAGAGACCTCTCTTTTATTGGAGTAGATATGCATTCGCATATGTTACCCGGAATAGATGATGGAGCAGCAACAATAGAAGAATCATTGAATTATTTTAGGTTAATGCAAGATTGGGGATATCGAAAATGTATTGTTACACCACATATTTTTACTGGAGTACATAATAATTCACCAGAAACAATTTTGCCTGTTTTTGAAAGGATGAAACAAGAACTTGTTTTAGCTGAAATTGATTTACAAATAGAAGCCGCAGCTGAATACATGGTAGATGAATCTTTTATGGAATTATTGGCCGATGAAAAACCTTTGATGTGCATTGGAGATAAACATGTATTGATAGAAATGTCGTACGCAGCTCCATCTCCTTACATTGAAAATGCTATTTTTCAATTAAATATAAAAGGCTATAAGCCAATACTAGCACACCCTGAGCGGTATGGGTTTTATTATAATAGCTTTCAACAGTATGAAAGATTGCTTGAAATGGGTTGCATTTTCCAACTGAATTTACTCTCTCTAAGCGGCTACTATGGAGTACCTGTAAGAAAAGTTGCTATGAATATGGTTAAAGAAGGTTATTTTAAATTAATCGGAACAGACTTGCATCATCACAATCATGTTGATGCAATAAAAGCTTTTACGATTACTAAAACATTTTATGATGTAGTAAACCAAATTCCTTTGATGAATGCTAATTTATAATTTCCAATTAACCAACTCATTGGCCCATTCTTTTCTATAAGGAGTTGATACGCGAATATAATTATCGGTATATCCTTCCATCATCCCGTTTTTATTATAGGCTTCAAATAATACTTTTCTAGTTTGTTCTGCATGCAAATTTGTAAAGTATTGCAATTTCATAAAAGATAAATTACGCAACTTTTTATTTCGTTCATTCCTAATGTGCATTGGAACGATTGATTTAAATTCTAGCGCCTTTGTATTATCTCTTTCTGAATAAGTAAATACGTGTAAATAGGCAACGTCTAATGAATGTAAAAATTCAAATGTTTCATTAAAGTGTTCATCCGTTTCTCCAGGAAATCCAACAATTACATCTACACCTATGGATGCATGCGGCATTAACTTTTTAATTAATTGAACCCTTTCTTGGTATAATTCTCGTTTATATCTTCTTCTCATCAATGCCAATATATCATTAGATCCACTCTGTAATGGAATATGAAAATGAGGCATAAACTGATCGCTATTAGCCACCCATTCAATCAATTCATTCGTTAATAAATTTGGTTCAATTGACGATATTCTAAAACGATCGATGCCTTTAATTTCATCCAATGCTTTTACTAACAAAGTAAAGTTTTCTTCGTACTTCAAATCGCCATTTGGTCCTTTTCCAAAATCGCCTAAGTTTACCCCAGTAAGTACAATTTCTTTAACTCCATCTGCTGCCAAATTTATTGCATGCATTAAAACATTTTTAATGCTATCACTTCTGCTTTTTCCTCTTGCCATTGGGATTGTGCAAAAGGAACAATTATAGTCACAGCCATCTTGCACTTTTAAAAAAGTTCTAGTTCTATCATTCTGAGAAAATGATGCATTAAAACCACTTACATCTTCAATATCACAGCTGCAAATTTTTGCAGCATCATTAGTTTTAACTAATTCGCTGATATGATGAGCAATATTAAATTTTTCAGCAGCACCTAATACAAGATCAACACCAGGAATTTCTGCAATTTCTTTTGGTTTCAATTGGGCATAACAGCCAGTAATAACCACAAAACTTTCAGGAGATTTTCGTTGAATCCTTCTTACCAATTGCCTACATTCTTTATCGGCATTATCAGTAACAGAACAAGTATTGATCACATATACATCTGCCAAATCAGTAAAATCTCTTTTTTCAAAGCCTTCTTTTTCCATTATTCTGGAAATGGTAGAAGTTTCCGAAAAATTGAGTTTACAACCCAAAGTATGAAATGCAACCGTCTGCTTTTTTTCCATCGGTTGCAAAGGTAAAGAGAATTAAGAGTTATGAATTAAGAAATAAGAGTTATAGCTAAGGATTACAGCATAACTGTATAAATATTTCGATGATGCAAAGTGTAATTATGCTCAAATTCTCTAAAACTTTCTTAATTCTATCCAATAAGCCACTAGTTTTTTAATTTTTAGCTATAATAAACTATGTTTGCCCGTCTTAAAAACCAAAGCAAATATGCAATTTAAAAAGATCAATAACATTACTGGTTGGATGGTATTTTTAATAGCCAGTGCCGTGTATATTCTTACTGCTGAAGCAGGCGGAAGTTTCTGGGATTGCGGTGAATTTGTAAGTAGCTGTTATAAACTACAAATTCCTCACCCACCCGGAGCACCTTTATTTGTTATTTTAGGTAGGGTATTTATTATTTTTTTCGGAGATAATCCTTTGAATGCAGCAAGAGCAGTTAATATTATGAGTGCTTTTGCAAGTAGCTTTACCATTTTATTTTTGTTTTGGACAATTACACATTTCGCCAGGAGGTTAATGAAAATTAATGCTTCTGAAAACATGTCTAGTTATCAATTGTGGAGTATTATGGGTGCTGGTGTAGTTGGTGCATTGGCTTATACATTTAGTGATTCATTCTGGTACAGTGCTGTTGAAGGTGAAGTATATGCATTATCTAGTTTTTTTACAGCAATCGTTTTTTGGGCAATACTTAAATGGGAACACAAGGCTGACGAACCAGGTGCAGACAAGTGGATTGTTTTTATCTTTTTTATGATGGGTCTTTCTATAGGCGTTCACTTACTTAACTTATTAACCATTCCTGCAATTGTAATGGTGTATTATTTCCGTAAAAGACCAACATTTAATTATGCTTTAATGCGTAGTTGGTTTATAAAACTTACAGTAGTAGGAGGTGTTTTAGCTTTTGTAGGTGCCTTAATTCTTGCTTCAGCTGAAGCAACCGATAATGTTCCAATGGATAGTACCATTGGAGGCTTGATCATTTTAGCTACTGTAATTGGTATTTCATTGTTGTTTATTATAGAAAAACTAAGGCCAAATGAAAAAGCATATTTCGGAGGTATTTATATATTTTTTATAATAGGTTGTTTAATTACTGGATTAGTACAAGTTGGAATAATTCAGTACTCAATTAAAATGGCTGGTACTTTCGATAGATGGTTTGTAAATACTGGTGGCATGCCTTTTTTCTATGGTTTTGCATTCTTCTTTTTATTAATTGCAGGATTAATTTGGTATGGATTAAAAATTGCAGCTAAAAAATCTTGGCATTATCTTACTTTATCAATATGGTGTATAGCATTTATGTTTATTGGATATAGCACATACTTAACAACAATGATTAGAAGTAGTGCTAACCCTTCAGTAGATATGTACAATGTAGATAATCCAATTAGTTTAGTTGGATATTTAGGTCGTGAACAATATGGTGATTTCCCTTTATTGTACGGACAAAAATTTACAGCAAACCCAGTTGATTTAAAGAGTACTGGAATGCGTTATCAAAAATCGAAAGATAAATATATAGAACAAGGGCAGGATAAAAAATATGTTTATGCTGCTGATGATAAAATGGTTTTTCCAAGAGTTTGGGATGCAAGTGATGATCAATACCATGCATATTATTATTCATCTTTTTTAAATATTCCTAAATTAAAAGACGGTACTTATGATCGTGCACCTAATCAGGTAGATAACGTTAAGTTTTTTGTTGGTTACCAAATCTATTGGATGTACTTGCGTTATTTTATGTGGAATTTTGCAGGAAAACAAAACGATTTACAAGGCGTATATACTGGCAATGTTAGAGATGGTAACTGGCAAACTGGAATATCATTTATCGATAATATTATGTTAGGTGATCAGAGCAATATGCCTGATTCGCTAAAAAATAATAAAGCAAATAATAAATTGTTTGCACTTCCATTAATTCTTGGATTGATTGGTATGTTCTATCAATTTAAAAGAAAAGGGGATGATGCTTTTGCTAATTTCTTGATGTTCTTTTTTACTGGTTTTGCAATTGTTCTTTATTTAAATCAAGCAGGTAATCAACCACGTGAGCGTGACTATGCTTATGTAGGAAGCTTTTATGCATTTGCTGTTTGGATTGGGTTAGGAGTTCTTGGAGTTGCTTCATTTTTACAGAAAAAACTATCTGCAAATATTGCAGCACCTTTAGCCACAGTTATTTGTTTATTAGCAGTCCCAACAATTATGGCTCAACAAGAATGGGATGATCATGATAGAAGTAATAAAGTATTATCGCGTGATTTGGCAAAAGACTATTTAGAAAGTTGTGCCCCAAATGCTGTGCTTTTTACTTTTGGAGATAATGATACTTACCCATTATGGTATGCTCAGGAAGTAGAAGGTATTAGACCCGATATTAGAGTAATTAATTATAGTTTATTAGGAATCGATTGGTACATTAATGAATTGCGTTATAAAGTTAACCAAAGCGCGCCTATTGATGTGATATGGACTGCTGAACAAATAGAAGGTGGAAAACGCGACTATGCGCTTTATAAAGCTAAACCTGGAATTCCAGAAAATCGTTATTATGATTTATTCGATCTGATGAAAAATTATGTGGGTAGCGATGACCCTACAAAAATGGAGGACAGAGGTAATGGAGAATCACTAAGTACTTTCCCCGTTAGAAAGTTTGCAGTTCCAGTAGATAAGAATGTTGTTTTAGCTAATAAAACCGTAAACGCTGCGGATAGTGTAGTAAGTGAAATGCGGTTTGAATTGCCTAAAACATCTTTGTTAAAAAATGATATGGCAGTCCTTAATATTATTGCTGCAGCAAAATGGAATCGACCAATTTATTTTACCAATGCTCAAGTAGATTTAGGCTTCGATCAGTTTTTACGTAGAGATGGTTTAAGTTATCGTTTAGTGCCTGTTCAAAATTCAAGGGTTAATGCTGATTGGATGAAAGAGAGAGCATTAAATGTTTTTTCAGCAGGTAATGCAAATGTGAAAGGAGTTTATTATGATGAAGAAAATCGTAGACACCTTAATAGCATTCGCTCTGCCTATGCCGATTTAGCTATTGATTTAGCTAATAATGGCAGAAAGGAAGATGCTCGTAAAGTTTTAGAAAGGGTAGATAAAATGATGATCGAAGAGAACTTTGCCTATGGAATGGCTAGCAGAGGCAATATGCACAACCGAAATTCTTTAATGTTCTTAGAAGCATGTTATTTGTCGGATGCAAAAAGTTTAATAGAAAAAGTATCAGCATCAGTTAAAAAAGATTTACAACAACAAATAAAGTTTTATAATTCCTTATCAGGCTTAAAGGCAGATAATATGGAAGATGAAAAAAGAATGACAGAAAGCTATTTGGATGGTATGGAAAAAATGAAAACCATTTATAATCCAGCTTTAGTAATTCCAGGAAAGTTAATGGCACCAAAAGATAGTATTAGATAGAATGTATTTGTTAAAAATTGATGGTTTGTAGTTTGTTTGGGGCTTAATTGAACCAATCAACTATGAACCATTATCTTTTTATAGTGTTATAATTTCATTGATAAAAAATTCAGTAATTTACAGATATGCTCGGTCACAGTTTCCTTCAATTTAATCCTAACGAAAATGGGAAATCCAAATTCGAACAATTGCTGGATATTTTTATGCAATTGCTAGGATATACCAATGGGGATGCTTCAGAAGCTTTAAGCTGGATGAATGAGCTAGATAAGCAATATAAATTTACCACCAACGAGTATGGGATGGGTGATTTTATTGAAGATTTGAAGAGCAATGGTTACATGAAAGAAAATGAAACCGATGGCACTTTTAAAATTACTGGAAAATCTGAACAAACTATTCGTAAAAAAAGCCTAGAAGAAATTTTCGGAAAATTAAAAAAATCAAGGCAAGGCAATCACCAAACATTCAAACCTGGCCAAGGAGATGAAGTTAATCCAGATACCCGCCCATTTCAGTTTGGAGATATGCTAGAACAAATTGATTTTACTGAAAGTATAAGAAATGCGCAAATTAATAGGGGAGTAGAACAGTTCTCTATGCATGAAGATGATTTGCAGATACGAGAAAGCGACTTTAAAACTCAAACTTCTACTGTTTTAATGATTGATATTTCTCATTCCATGATATTGTACGGAGAAGATAGAATTACTCCTGCTAAGAAAGTTGCAATGGCATTGAGTGAATTAATCACTACTAAATACCCTAAAGACACCATTGATATTGTTGTATTTGGTAATGATGCTTGGAGTATAGAAATTAAAGATCTGCCTTATTTGCAAGTAGGACCTTTTCATACCAATACGGTTGCTGGGCTTGAACTTGCAATGGACTTGTTAAGACGTAGGAAAAATCCGAACAAGCAAATTTTTATGATTACCGATGGTAAACCAACTTGTTTAAAAATTGGCAAACAATATTATAAAAACAGTTTTGGGCTTGATCGTAAAGTTGTAAATCGATGCATTAACCTGGCAGCTCAATGTAAAAAACTCAAAATTCCGATTACTACTTTTATGATTGCTTCTGATCCGTATTTACAAAATTTTGTGCAGGAGTTTACCGAAATGAATAATGGCAAAGCCTACTTTGCTTCATTGGATAAATTAGGCGCTTTTATTTTTAAGGATTTTGAAAGTGGAAAAAGGAAGACTGTTTATTAAGTAAAAAGAAATTATGGAAATTAAGAAAATAAAGAATCTTGGTCAATTAAAGAAATCGGGGTATCAATCAAAATCTGTACATGAAGAAATTAGAGAAAATCTAATTAGTACTATCCAGAACAAAGAAAATCCTTTTGAAGGAATAGTAGGCTACGACGATACTGTAATACCTGATACAGAAAGAGCATTATTGAGTAGACACAATATTTTATTTTTAGGATTACGTGGTCAAGCCAAAACGCGCATGGCTCGTTTAATGGTCAATTTATTAAATGAATACATCCCAATTGTTACTGGCAGTGAAGTGAATGATGACCCATTAAAACCATTGAGCAAATTTGCTAGAGATTTAATACAAGAACTTGGAGATGAAACGCCAATTGAATGGGTTCATAGAGATGACCGATACGGAGAAAAATTAGCTACACCTGACGTGAGCGTTGCCGACCTAATTGGAGATATTGATCCAATTAAAGCAGCTAATTTAAAACTAAGTTTTGCCGATGAAAAAGTGATTCATTATGGAATTATTCCTCGAAGCAACAGAGGCATTTTTGTAATTAATGAATTGCCCGATTTACAAGCTAGAATTCAAGTAGCACTATTTAATATTTTACAAGAAGGAGATATTCAAATTCGTGGGTTTAAGTTAAGAATGCCTTTAGATATTTTATTTGTGTTTACTGCAAATCCGGAAGATTACACCAACCGAGGTAGCATTGTTACTCCATTAAAAGATCGTATACAAAGTCAAATTTTAACGCACTATCCTAAAGAAATTGAGACTTCATTAGCAATAACAGAACAAGAAGCTGATATACTGGATATACAAAAAGAAAGAGTTACTGTAAGTGATTTAATTAAACGCTTAATAGAACAAGTTGCATTTGAAGCTCGATCCAATGAATATGTAGATAAAAAAAGTGGAGTAAGTGCACGGTTAACAATTGCTGCTTTTGAAAATGCAGTAAGTTCTGCAGAAAGAAGAGCTATTATTCATAACGAAAAACAAACCCAGGTTTGGATAAGCGATTTAAATGGAATCATTCCTGCAATAACTGGTAAAATTGAATTAGTTTATGAAGGTGAGCAGGAAGGACCTTATCAAGTTGCAGTAAATTTAGTAGACAAATCTATACGTACTCAATTTGCAGCATATTTCCCTAATCCGGATACACTTAAAAAACGAAGAACTAACAGTAAAAAAACGGTTGAAGAAAATACTCCAGAAAACCCTTATAAATCTGTTACTCGTTGGTTTGATGCTGGCAATCAATTAGATATTTTACTCGATATGAAGGATGAAGCAAAAATAGCTGCATTGTATAAAGTAGATGGACTCTATGGCTTGGTTAAAAAATATTATCCTCATGCGAATGAAAAAGAGAATGCACTTTTAATGGAATTTGTTTTGCATGGGTTGTCCTCATATTCCATCATCAGTAAGAAAACTATAGATGGTCAAGTAATTTTTAAAGACCTAATGGGAAGCATGATGAATTTAGGATCGTTAAGTGCAGCTGAAGATGATGATACTATGAATGAAGATGATTATAAATAAATGTCAATTAAATAAGTTCAGCTAGTTTATTAATAACAAGGTCTATTTCTTCTTTTGTATTATGTTTACAAAAAGAAAATCTAACAGTAACTTGATTGGGATTGTTATTGATTGCCCTAATTACATGTGAGCCCTGATCGGCACCACTAGTGCAAGCGCTTCCGCCACTGGCGCAGATGTTATTAATATCCATATTAAAAAGAATCATTTCACTTTTTTCGGTTTTAGGAAAACTTACACTAAGCACTGCATATAAGCAATTCCCTAAAGGATCACCATTAAAACTTACAGCAGGTATATGTATTTTCAGCTGGTTCATCATATAAACTTTCAATTCTCTTATATATGTACTTGCCTTTTCATATTCATTAGTAGCAATTTCTAGTGCTTTTGCAAACCCAACAATACCATATAAATTTTCTGTGCCTGCACGCATATTTCTTTCTTGACTGCCGCCGTGTAAATATGGACTAATTTTAATATTTTCATTAATGTATAAAATACCAACTCCTTTTGGTCCATGAAATTTATGTCCCGCTCCTGTAACAAAATGCACAGGCGTATTTTTTAAATCAAAAGGGTAGTGGCCAACAGTTTGAACAGTATCGCTATGAAAAATAGCATTGTACTTTTTGCAGAGTTCACCAACTGCATTTATATCAAGTATATTGCCAATTTCGTTGTTTGCATGCATTAGTGTAACTAAACATTTTTCTTTACTTGTTGATAACAACTGTTCAAGATCTTCAATATCAATATGTCCATTTGGTAAAATTTTTACATAGCTCAATTGCGCTTCACCTGTTTTGTGCATATGCTCAACAGTATGAGTTGTAGCATGGTGTTCAATAACAGAACTGATAATATGTTTACAACCCAAATTGCGCACTGCTGCTGTAATAGCAGTGTTACTGCTTTCTGTTCCACCGCTTGTAAAGAAAATTTCTGCGGGATGCGCATTCAATGTTTTGGCAACTAATTTACGCGCATTTTCAATAGCCATCCTCGATTCTCTTCCATAACTATAGATAGAAGAAGGGTTACCAAATTTAGCAGTCAAATAAGGCATCATGGCTTCCAATACTGCAGGATCCATAGAGGTAGTAGCAGCATTATCGAGATATATTCTTTCCATAGCACAAATTTTCTTAATTAAAGTTGATCAAATTTAACGTCCCGAAGCTTCTTGAATATCGCCCATCAATCTTTTAGCAATATTAGCTGCTACAGTTTCACTGTTACTTTCGGCATAAATTCGAATAATAGGTTCGGTATTACTACTTCTTAAATGAACCCAATCATTATCAAATTCAATTTTTAATCCATCTTCTGCATTAATAGGATTCTTTTTGTATTTCTTTTTTATATGATCAAAAATTTTATTTAAATCAACACCTTTGGTTAATTCAATTTTATTTTTACTAATTATATAGTCTGGGTAAGAGCTTCTTAACTGTTTTACAGATTTACTTTGTTTAGATAGTTGAGTTAAAAACAACGCAATGCCAATTAATGCATCTCTACCATAATGTAAATCTGGAACAATTATGCCACCATTACCTTCGCCACCAATTACAGCATTCACTTCTTTCATTTTTGTAACAACGTTTACTTCGCCAACAGCACTTGCAAAATATTCGCCACCATGTTTTGTGGTAACATCTTTTAAAGCACGTGTGCTACTCATATTACTTACAGTGTTGCCTTTTTTATTTTGTAAAATATAATCTGCAACTGCAACTAATGTATACTCTTCACCAAATAAACTTCCATCTTCACAAACAAAACATAATCTGTCTACATCCGGGTCAACGGCAATTCCTACATTAGCTCCTTGCTTATTTACTTCATTGCAAAGTTCTCTAAGATTTTCTGGCAATGGTTCGGGGTTGTGAGCAAACTGACCATTTACGGTTTCATTTAAAACTGTAAAGTCTTTTACGCCAAGTGCTTTTAATAATGCAGGCACTGCAATGGCACCAGTGCTATTAATAGCATCAACTACAATTTTAAATTTTGCTTTTTTAATAGATGATATATCTACTAGAGGATAATTTACTACTGCTTCAATATGCTTGTCTAAAGCAGTATCATTTTTTGTATAAGTGCCTAATTGATCAACTGAAACATAATCAAAAGATTCATTGGCAGCAATTTCTAATAATTTAGCACCATCGTCTCCGCTAATAAATTCTCCTCTATTGTTTAATAATTTTAAGGCATTCCATTCTTTAGGGTTATGGCTGGCAGTTAAAATAATACCACCCGCTGCTTCCTCAAAAACAACAGCCATCTCTACTGTAGGAGTGGTGCTAAGCCCCAAATCAATTACATCAATCCCTAAAGCGGTTAAAGTATTTACTACTAAACCTTGCACCATTAATCCGCTAATACGTCCATCTCTGCCAATTACCACCTTTTTATTGTGGTGATTTTGCTGTTTTAGCCATGTACCGTAAGCCGAAGCGAATCGAACAACGTCAATCGGACTTAATGTATCGCCTGGCTTTCCTCCAATAGTTCCTCTAATGCCTGAAATGCTCTTAATTAATGCCATATTTTACTATTAAAAATGCTTGCAAACATAATTCAAATTTTTTGTACGCCCTACCAACGTATTTTTACAACCCAAAAGGCAATTATGGCAGATAAAGCTTGGTATAAAGATTGGTTCAATTCCCCTTATTATCATCTATTGTACCAACATAGGGACGAAGAAGAGGCTAATCAGTTCATAAACACTCTTATTAATTACCTTAAACCTGCTAAAGGTTGTTTGATGTTAGACGTTGCTTGTGGAAAAGGTAGGCATAGTATTGCTTTGAGTGAAATGGGTTTTGATGTAACTGGTATTGATTTATCTGGGGCATCTATTTCAGAGGCAAAATTGCAAGGATCCGATCAGCTTCATTTTTTTCA
>JBKJQV010000267.1:0-3462 GCA_046593815.1 Sediminibacterium sp.
GTCAGGCGTAGTAAGGTTATGAACCCCTCTAATTTTAGTTAATAAAGTATCAACATCTTGAAATGTCCAAGGAATAAATGCCAAAAACCCTTTTGCTT
Source organism: Sediminibacterium sp. (assembly GCA_046593815.1). Classification (GTDB taxonomy): domain Bacteria; phylum Bacteroidota; class Bacteroidia; order Chitinophagales; family Chitinophagaceae; genus Sediminibacterium. Next base: position 99 of record JBKJQV010000267.1, read on the forward strand.
CTAATGGCTTTTTGGCTTGTACTTCTCTAATGCTAACTAAATGAATAAATCGCTCTTCTAAAGTTTCAACATGCCCAAACATCATTGTGGCACTAGTAGTGATATGTAGTTTGTGCGCTTCATGCATTATCCTTAACCACTCTTCTGCTCCACATTTCCCTTTTGAAATAAGCCTTCTAACCCTATCTACTAATATTTCGGCTCCTGCGCCTGGCAATGAGTCTAAACCCGCTTCCTGCAATGTTTTAAGCACATCATGGTGACTCATTTTTGCAAGTTTAGCAATATGCGCAATTTCCGGGGGTCCTAATGCATGTAATTTTAAAGAAGGGTATTCTTGTTTTAACTGGCGGAATGTTTTTGCATAAAAATCGATACCTAATTCGGGATGGTGACCACCTTGAAGCAATAATTGATCTCCACCATACTTAAAAGTTTCTTCAATTTTTTTGCGATAAACCGGCATTTCCGTTATGTAGGCTTCAGGATGACCTGGAATTCTATAAAAATTACAAAATTTACAATTTGCAATGCAAACATTAGTAGTGTTTACATTTCTGTCTATCTGCCAAGTTACTTTACCATGAGGAACTTGTTTTTTTCTCAACTCATCAGCTATATTCATTAAATCAGTTAAAGGTGCGTTTTCGAATAAAAACATCCCTTCTTCAACAGATAAAAATTCAAAATCAAGTGCTCTTTTGTATAATTCGGCTAATTGCATTTTATTATTTGTTTATCTATAACAAAGTTAATGTTGAATAGTTGTTCAATGCAACCTAATTATAATACACCGTGTCTTATATTTGTATATTGAATTGTATGATAAGAAGATTGCTATTATTTTTAGTCCTTTTAGGTACCCAAACAGCATATTCGCAAGAAGAGTTTGTTTTACCTGAATGTAAATTAATTACCAAACTCCCTTTTTCACAACTTTCTGGAGGAATTATTATTATAAAAGCGAAACTGGACAATTTTTCAGACTCCCTCAATTTTGTTTTAGATACCGGAAGTGGGGGAATTTCCCTAGATTCTTTTACAGCACAAGAATTAAATATCCCTTTAATTAAAACAGAAAAAACGATCAGAGGTATAGCGGGATTAAAGAAGGTAGATTTTGCTATGGATCATTCTTTGAATTTTGTAGGGCTAACAGTTGATCATCTTGATTTTCATATAAATGATTATGAGTTATTAACTAGCGTTTATGGAGTAAGAATTGATGGTATTATTGGTTATAGCTTCTTAAGAAAGTTTGTAGTTAAATTGGATTATGATATTGGTAAAATTGAAATCTATACTCCAGGCAGTTATAAATATCCAAGAGGTGGTTTTTTATTGAAGCCTAATTTTACAACTTTGCCACATCAATTAGCAGTTATTCAAGATGGTAGAGAAATATTAAATAGATTTATTTTTGATACTGGAGCTGGTTTGTGTTTTTTATTATCTAGGGATTTTGTAGAAGATAGTTCTCTATTTAAAAAGAATAAAAAATTCTATACCACTCAAGCAGAAGGACTTGGCGGGAAAAAACAAATGGAGCTAACAACTGTAAAATCTGTAAAAATTGGACCATTTAAATTTAGAAATGTTCCTGTACATGTTTTTGAAGATTCATATAATGTTACTAATTACCCGCTTTTAGGTGGAATCATTGGAAATGATATCTTAAGAAGATTTAATGTAGTCTTAAATTATCCAGAACAGTCAATTCATATCAAACCAAATAGTCATTACACAGAGGATTTTGATTACAGCTACACAGGACTGGGTATATATTTAATTGATGGAGAAATTAGGGTAATTGATATTGTGAAAGACTCTCCTGGCGATAAGGCTGGATTTAAAGAAGGCGATGTTATTTTTTCGGTAGAAAGTAATTACACTAAGAATATTCAGATTTATAAAAACTTATTCCAAAATGCACTTGGAAGAATAAAAGTAGTAGTTTTTAGAGGGCCAATTCCAATGATATTAACCCTAGATGTAAAAGATATAAGAAAGTAGTAACTACTTACATTATCATGAATTATATACACAATGAACTATTTTGCATTCCGATTTAGTATTTTATGATACAATACAACAGATTTATATTAGATAATGGATTAACCGTGTTGGTGCATGAAGACAATGCTACACCAATGGCTGTAGTAAATGTTTTATATGATGTTGGTGCTAGAGATGAACATGTTGATAAAACTGGTTTTGCGCATTTATTTGAACATTTAATGTTTGGAGGAAGTATTAATATTCCAGACTATGATGAACCATTACAAAGAGCTGGAGGCGACAATAATGCATTTACAACTCATGATCTTACTAATTATTATTGCCAACTTCCAGCACAAAATATTGAAACAGCATTTTGGTTAGAAAGTGATAGAATGTTAAGCTTGGCATTTAGTGAAAAAAGTTTAGCTGTACAACGCAAAGTAGTATGCGAAGAATTTAAAGAGCATTACCTTAATAAGCCATACGGAGATGTTTGGCATAAAATGCGTGAACTAGCTTATCAAGTGCATCCATACAAATGGATGACAATTGGCAAAGAGTTAAGTCACGTTGAAAATGCTAAAATAAAAGATGTAAAAGATTTTTTTTATAAGCATTACCGACCTGTTAATGCAATTTTAGTAGTTGCAGGAAATGTAAAGGTTGATGAAATTAAAGTACTTGCTGAAAAATGGTTTGGTCCTATTGAAATGGGCGAAAAATATATAAGGTGCTTGCCTAAAGAACCTATGCAACATGAAGCTAGAAAATTAAGTATTGAAGCAAATGTTCCGCTAGATGCTTTTATAAAAACTTGGCACATGGATGCAAGATTAGAAAAAGGATATTACGCAGCAGACTTATTAACCGAAATACTAGGTGGTGGGGGTTCTTCAAGATTGTATCAATCATTGGTGAAAGAGAAAAAATTATTTTCAAGTTTAGATTGTCACCATTTTGGAAGTATGGATGCTGGTTTAATTACTATTGAAGGAAAGCTAGTAAAAGGAATTACTATGCATCAAGTGGAAGAAGCAATTGGCGAAGAATTAGCATTGATACAACAACATACAATTACAGAAAATGAACTTACAAAAGTGAAAAATAAAACTGAAAGTGTAATTGCTTTTGAAGACATGAGTATAATGAGCAGGGCAAGTAGTTTAGCTATGTATGAGTTAATGGGCGATGCTTCATTAATGAACACAGAATTAGATAAATACAAAGAAGTTACTTTAGACGATTTAAATAATTATGCAGCAAAAATTTTCAGAGAAACTAATAGTAATACCATTTACTATTATGCAAAGCAATAGATCCAATAGATAAACATGAGTTTGAACAGAAAAATAACACCTACAAT
>JBKJQV010000286.1:0-3150 GCA_046593815.1 Sediminibacterium sp.
ATTAAAAAGATTAATATTAATAAATTATCTAATAGAATCTTAGATCAATACAGAAGAATCTATAATTCAGAGAAAGCTAAGCCTGCAGATCAAAGGAATAACAATATTTTTGTTATGGCTGCAAGGATAATTGGTTATACTGATAAAGAAGGTAATTTAGTATCTGGTAAATTTAATGAATTATTAAATAATGCTAAGAGACAAATTGCTTTAACTAAGAAGATTAATATTAAAGGAGAATTTATTGAAGTTGCTGATGAAGAAGGAATTGAAGATAATATTAAAGAACAAGAAGATACTACTTCACAAGAAAGTGATAAGGGTAAAGGTTTTGGTGAAATGACAGCAATCTCTGGAGTTAAAACAGCTACACATGAGATTAAGTTATTCTTATCAAACATACCTGTATTAGATAATGGTGTTCCTCAGAAGGACATCTATGGATTTACTGTGTTTCATCCATTTGAAAAGATTTATTATAAGCTAGAGCAATCATTAGTTGGTACTACTAGCTATAATGAGCAGATTAGTGTGATGAAAGATCTATCTAGATTTAGTCCTGAGATTAAACAGGTAATGGAAGCTATTGATAATATTAAAAATCCTATTAAATTAAGAAATTTTAAACAACAATTCTCTGCTAACTTTAGTAAACAAGTTCTTAATTATAAGTTAATGACCTATGTTAAAAAAGGTAACTCATTTCACTTTGAGTTATTTGATCCTAATAGAAAGAATGTAGCTATTGATTTAGAAACTAAATGGACTGGAAGTAATATTACTGATCCTAGTAATAAAGAGACTGATGATATTAGAGTTTTTAATGATCAGTATGGTACTTATGGAGCAAGTAGAGAAAAAGTTATTGATCTACTTAATACTTATAGAGAAATGGTTAATGGTAAATCAGTTTTTAAAGAAACTTTTATACCTAATATTGATAATGTTTATACTTTAGCTCATAAGCTAGGTATAGGATTATCTTATAATACCTTAGAAGAATTAAATAAGCTACATCCAGAATATATGAATGGTTTAGCTAATGATTTAATTAACTATGCAGAGAATATGTTTGTAACTCCATATTTTAGTAAGTCAAGACCCATATTAAAAAGATTAATCCAACATGAAACTAATGTACAAACAGAATTATTTACTTCTTCTTTTAATAATGTAGAAAATTCTATTGTATATGCAATTCAGAATCAATCTTTTGCTAGTAAATTAATAAAATCATTAACAGATAATAATTCAGCATCTTTAGATTTAAAAGAAGATTTAGAAAGAGACCCTATCAATTATAATAACTTTATTTTAAATAATACTAAAGACCTAGAGATGTTTGCCTTAGATGGTTTAAAAATGAAGGGAGATAGTATGGAAGGTAAAAAGTTTAATCAAATTCATGAAGATGATTATTTAGCAATGATTATTAATATGTTTGAGAATCCTTTAGAGAAAGCTCAAGCTGGAAGTAGTGAAGCTAGAGCAATCTATGCTCCTATTATTCCTGCTGAAAAAGGATTATCTTTTGCTTTTGCTGGTAAAAAATTATTAGTTGGTCTAAATGATCAAGGTAATTTAAATGAAAATAGTGAAATTCAAAAAGAATTTGAACAAATATTTTATAATGAATTAGCTAGAATTAGACAGGTATTAGTTGACACTAAATCAACTAATAAGTTACCTGAAAATAAGTTGATTAACAACTATCATACAGGTGAGAAGTTAGGTTTAGAGTTTGACACAATAGATATATCTCCTAAGCTTAAAGATGCTATGGTTAAGCTAATTGAGCCTACTATAAATCAAAAGCTTACTACAGGAACTAATGCTTCTGATTTTGTTAAAGATGTAGTATCTGAATTAGGAGCTGAGGTTTCTAAAGAAATTTATAAGAACTTAAATAAGATCTATAAAGAACATTTAGACTTAGTTGAGAAGAAAGGTATTGTTTCTAGGAATGAAGAAGGTGTATTTGTGACTAATAAGTTTCAAACATCTAAAACCAATGGAGTTGAAGCAGTTATTGCTAACTGGTCTTTAAATTCATATCTATTTAATATTAGTATTTCTAATTTAGTTAATGGAGACCCAGCATTCTACAAAGGAGCTCAGGATAATGGTAAGAGGTTTTACCAAGGATATTCTATGCTTAAGTTTGCAGATACTTCAATCTTAAGTACTGATGATTTTACTTACTTAAAAGGTGGTAAAATGAAGATGAATGTTATTAAGGATGTTGAGGTGTCTAGTAACTCTGTAAATGATCTTAAAGCTATTGCCGAAGAGCATATTCTACCTAAGGTAGCTGAATTAGCTGAGAGTGAGTATGGTAATAAGAATTCTATTAATGCTACTGATGCTCAGTTATTTATATCTGAAGCTTTACATAAAGAATTACAACAATTATATGGTCAGGAATCTGAAAAATTAGGTATCTGGAAACCATTTATTTATGGTAATCAATGGAATGAGGAATTAAAAAGATATACTCCTATTCAGGTTAAGTGTAGTATTTTACCTTTATCTGATAGTTATGTTGCTAATAATCCTTTACTAGCTGAACATAAGAGATTAATGGATAGTTATTCTAGTTATCCTCAAGCTTTAGCTTTTGAATCAACTATGAAAGCTTTATCTCCATTTAAAGCTGACATTACTAGTCCTGAACAAACTAGTATTGTTGAAATTGATATGAATAACTTTGGAGAACAAGTAGCTAATCCAGACCACTTAACAGATTCTGAGAATACTTCTTTAAGACAATTTAAAATGTTGCTTTATGGAATAGTTGAGAATGATAAGAAATATGGCACTAGATTAGGAGAAAATATTAAGGAACAAATTAGTTTACTAGATAAAGCTAATATTGAAGAATCTTTAAATGAAGTTGTTAAAGCTTTTAAAGGTAATAATAAGGACATGATTAAGTTTATTCAGGAAGCTGTTTCATCTAGAAATGCTACTTCTATCTTAGAAGATGTATTTACTCAGGATGAGAATGGTAAATTCCAGTTTCCTTTAGGCTTAATTAATAGTAAATCTACTATTCAGTTGATATCTTCAATCTTTAGTTCTAGAGTAATTAGACAAGGATTTAAAGGTGGATCTGCAGTACAAGCTTCTGCAATTGGTTTACAAGTTGAG
>JBKJQV010000326.1:0-3115 GCA_046593815.1 Sediminibacterium sp.
AATATGGCATGTATTTTTCGTAAGCATGTCCTAAATTAGGCTTACCTACTTCATCTCTAACAAAAGTAATTACAGGCTCAATTGCATTCTGAAAACCTGATGGGGCAATTTTAGCGCCGTTCTTTTTGTATTTATTGGCAACCCCTATCATTAACCAAACCAATAATGCCAATGCCAAAAACATTTGCACTACATTTCTGGTTAAACTAAAATCATAAACTTTTACAGATTCATTTACTTCACCCGCTTCATTAACTGCTATAATTTTACCTTCTTCAGATTTATATCCATTATAAGCTTCATGTCCGTGATGAAAATTACTATAGGAGAAAGCCGTCAATCCTCTTTGAGGAGAATATAAAATTACAGGTAAAGGAATACTGATATGGGTTTCACCAATAGTAAAAAAATGGAACTCATGGGCGTCCATAATATGCTCCATAATTAGTTTTGCTGGGTCAAAAGCACCCTCTTTATGATCTGCAGCTTCACTTCCTTCTTTTTGAGGTGTTTCATTGGCATAAATACCCGTTGAAAAAAGCAAAGTAAAAATGCTGAGAACGATTACCAGTAACGATTTTATGCTTCTTATGGCCATACCCGACTCGAAATTTGCGGCAAAGATAAGGGTACAGGGGTAAAAAATGGATTCAATTGTAGGGAAAATTAGAAAAACTTATACAACAGCTATATTATTACTTTGAAACTGCATTTCATGCAATTTAGCATAAAAACCGCCCAATTGCAAGAGCTGTTCATGGTTGCCCATTTCTTTAATTTCGCCCTTATCTAACACAATAATTTTATCTGCTTTACGAATAGTAGAAAGTCTGTGAGCAATGATAATTGATGTTCGGTTAGATATTAATGCATCTATGGCATTCTCAATTAAAATTTCACTGCCTGTATCAATGGATGAAGTGGCTTCGTCTAAAATTAAAATAGATGGATTGTACAACAGCGCTCTTATGAATGATAATATTTGGCGTTGACCTAAACTGAGTGTACTCCCTCTTTCCATTACATTATAATCATACCCACCTGGCAATTGCTCAATAAATTCGTGTACTCCAATCATTTTAGCAGCTTCAATTACTTGATCTCTTGCTATCGCTGGATTACGCAGTGTTATATTTTCCATTACAGAACCCGAAAACAAAAACACGTCTTGCAAAACAACACCTATTCCTTTTCTTAATCTATCAATATCATACTTATCAATTGATACACCATCAATTTTAATAATGCCCTCCTGTATTTGGTACATTCTATTTAATAGACTGATGATAGAAGTTTTACCACTTCCAGTTTGTCCTACTAATGCAACTGTCTGTCCTGGTTTAACATGAAAGTTAATTTTGTTCAACACATAATTATCTCCAGTATATGCAAATGATACATTTTCGAATCGTATATCACCCATGATTTCAGTTGGGCTATAAGCATCGGTATGGGTTGTAGGAAGTTCATCGGTATTGTCTAACACCTTAAAAACACGCTCGGCAGCAATCATACCCATTTGCAATACATTAAACTTATCAGCAATTACCCGTAATGGTCTAAATATTTGATTCAAAAATAAAATAAAAGCAACTAATAAGCCAGCATCTAAAGATCTATCTGCAATCCACCAAACCAATAAACCAGTACTTACTGCTAGTACAACTTCTACAATTGGAAAAAAAACAGAGTATGCAAAAATGGCTTTGATATTGGCATCTCGATGTTTTTCATTTATTTTTTTAAAAGAATTGAATTCTTTTTCTTCGGCTGCAAAAGCTTGTACTACTTGCATTCCAGTAATATGCTCTTGCACAAATGCATTTAATGAAGCAACAGCATTTCTTACTTGTATAAAACTTTTATTAACACTTTCTTTAAAATAGTAAGTAGCTATAAGCATTAATGGAAAAGGTATTAAGCTGATTAGCGTTAATTTCCAATCCATCATAAACATGGTTCCAAGTGTAATAATAATGGTAAGTAAATCGGCAATAATCGGAATTAATCCGTCAGAAAAAATATCATTAATACTTTCAATATCATTAATGGTTCTAGTAGTGAGTGTACCAATTGGGGTTTGATCGAATTGGCGCAAATTTAATCCCAAGATTTTTTTATAAACTGCTACACGCAAATCCTTCACTACTTGTTGACCCATCCATGCTGTAATAAAAGAAAATAAAAAGCGAATAGTGGTTTCAAAAAATAAGAAAGTAATTTGAAAAATAGTAACTGCAATAATAAACTTAGTTATATCCGAAAAGTCAATTCCGAACAAAACTGTTTTAACCCAAGATGGTAATAAAATATTCTTTCCGATTGCAACATTTACAGTTAGCTGAATTAAATATGGCCTAATTGGAGAAGCAATTGCCATAAATATGGCAAGCAATAAACTGATGTAAAAAAAAGTATTATAAGGGCGAACAAAAACAAATATTCTGCGCAATAAACTAAAATCAAAGATTTTCTTTTTGGGTGCTTGGCTCATGAAATACAAAAGTAAAGCATATTTTGAAAGCGCTTTTCATTTTAGTTGCAATTGTTGAAATTAAAAACGCCATAAAGAACTGTAAATCTTTATAGCGTTTTGCATTTTTTTAGAAGTAACTTAATAGAAAAATTGCTCTAAAGTTATTTTACCATCTTTAACTTGATATGCACAAACTTCTTCAATTGTCATTCTTCCGCGTCCTTTAAAAGTTGCATCCATAGCCCACGTAATAGCAAAACTGTTCCCAGCTACTATAGGTTCGGAAATTACTGCACTGTGAAACTCTTCTACACCTGCTTGAAAAGCTTTTGCTTTTTCTTTGATGGCTTCTAAACCAACTACAACCTTAGGTCCCATCATTTCATTAGCTTCAATACTTTGAGCATCATGCGCAAATAAAGTTTCTTGTACTTCATCAATTTTACCATGGCGACAAAGTTCAACCATTTTTAGAGCTACTTCTTTAGTTGTCATTTTAATTAAAATTTATGTATAAATCTACTAAAGTCTTTATTAAGTTTCAACAAAATTTAGAAGCTAATTATTTTAGCCACCTGACTCTGGTGTCTGTCTAAATGGAATCTTAAAAATTCAATTCTTTGATGAAAATCTAATGCT
>JBKJQV010000167.1:0-7445 GCA_046593815.1 Sediminibacterium sp.
ATTCCATTATCGTATTTTCCATATTGCCTTAAAGAATATGACGAAAACATGTATGTTATTCTATTAGAATATTTTTTACTTTTTTCATTTTTGTTTTATGAACGGAGAACAATTTTAATTATAGGCGATAAATATGACTCAAAATAAAGTCTGATATAGAGTATAAAACTAGTTCGGGAAGTATACTCATCCGGTTTACCATTTTTAATTCATGCTTCTAATAATCCCTAGACCGAATATTGGGAGGAGGTCACTATCTGAGTTCTCCAATAATTTCAGTTTATTTTTTATAAAAGTCTTTTACCAATATCAAAACTTCGAAAGAGCTTTGTAAAAAAATCATTTACATTTTTGTTGAAATCATCTGCATACATGACCGGTGTGGCGTGTCCTGAGTTCGGTAATATCCATAAATACGCATTAGGAATATTATTAAATATTTCAAGTGTATGCCCCGGCCAAATCAAGTCGTGATCGCCACCTATTACCAGTACGGGGCAGGATATTTTATGAAGGTCATTTACTGGTATTGGTTCCTGTTCTACCAAAAGTTTTATAAGTTTATACCCGCTGTTTTCTTGGGTATTTTTATTGGCTTTACCCTTAAGTTCATTATATGTTGGCATAAGTATATCCCACAGTTCTTTTGGGACAGCAGTTAAATCGGGCCGCAGGTTAGCACCAGTTATGGCAAGTTTTTTTACTTTGTTCGGATGCCTGATAGCCAGCAACAGACCATCAATACCGCCATCACTCCAGCCCACTACATAGGCCGAATCTATCTTCAGTTCATCTAACAATGCAGCATAATCATCTGCCATCATATTGTACGAAAGGGAATCACCTGTATCTACAGATTTCCCCTGTCCCCGGCTGTCTGCGATAATGACCTTGTATTTCTTAGCAAAGTAAGGGATTTGCTTAAAAAAGTTACCGCCCGATCCGCCATTGCCATGTATAAATAAAAGTGGCTTACCCTGTCCATATATTTCAGCATACACTTTAAAGCCTTTAATGTTGTAATATTTACCTACTGCTTTATTGTGACCATACACACTATTGGGGTCATTAGTCTTTTTTTCAAATTCCTTCATCGCCTTTTCGAAATCAACCTGCGAAAAAACTGCTGTTGCCGGAAAAAGAAAAATCAGAAAAAATAAGATTATTTTTTTCATATTGTTAATTTAACATTTTTATTAATCGTATAATAATTTCTGCTAACTTCCAAGCATTGAAGCAGTTGGGGAAAGTACCCCAGTCGCCCATGGCTTACTGTTACTGAATAAATATACCAAAAGTTGAGAATATATTCTGATGCCGCTCATAATTCCTTCAAGCTGGAACAACTGCTGGGATTTTTGATGAAGATGAAAGACGCTATTCGTCAGCCACAATTGCTGCAATGCAAAGTTAGTTGCATGTGTTTCTGTCTCATCTAACTGACTCGTTGTACATTAGGATTTGTTCAGTTATTTTTTTGCATTGAAAACCTTGAAAGAATTAAAAACAGAACAATTAAACCTATCTGAATTATTGGCAATAAAAAAGTAAATGCTACAGTTAGGCCAAAAAGGATTCCAAATATAATCAGATTAATGGTTATTACTCCTTTCATAATTTCGGGGTCGACTTTTTTCTGAAGTAGATACCAGTTCAGCAAACCGCCTAATAAGCAAACTAGGCAGAGACAGGCACTGAAGACCAATGTCAGTTCGCCCATTGTTCGGTGAATCCCTGTACCTAAATCAAATTTATAAGTGTCCATTAAAGTAAAGAGTTGTTTTTCGGTTTCGTTATTTGGTGGTAACGTAATAAAAAGTGAAATTGAATGCATAACTGCGGTGATGAACTGAAAGATTGCGGCTGTTTTAAGCCATGCTGAGTATTTTTTCATATACTATTGTGTTCGTTTAACATTACCACTAACGTTCTGGGTGTATTAACCCCCTAACTAGTTGGATTTCAGTTAATACATATGTCGCTTTTTTCATTGTTTTTATTTTTTGAATGTCGCCAATGCACAATTATTGTTAAATATCCCGATTTTTCCATAAATCATCAAAGGGACTTATAATATTTATTAAACTTTCTTTTTTCACATGCAAATACCTTTCGGTTGTTCTTATATCAAAGTGACCTAATAACTCTTTAATGTATTTAATATCTGTTCCTTTTTCTAATAAATGTGTTGCAAAACTATGCCTGAGGCTATGAAATCCTATCTCTTTTTTAATTCCAGCTTTCTCCTTTGCTAATTGAAATACCCTTTGTGCTGACCTTATTGTATATGGAGTTCCAATTAATTGTCCTTCAAATAAATAGTTGATAGGTAGAGGATGCTGCGTTTGAAAATAATTCCGCAAAATATCTAATATAATATGACTTAACATTACCATCCTGTCCTTTTTCCCCTTCGATCTTTCTATAAATAATTGCATTCGGTAACTGTCTACATGCTTTAATTGTAAACGAACTACTTCACTTACCCTTAATCCGGCACTATATGCTGTGAATAATATAGCCTTGTGCTTTTTATTTTCTAAACTCTTAAATAACCTTGTAAGCTCTTGTTCTCCCAAAACCTTAGGTAAAATAATACGCTTCTGAGGCCTAGAGATCTCCCAAGAAATTTCTCCCTGCCCAAAACTTTTTCAAAATAGAATTTTAACGCATTCAACCTACTATGTATCGAATTCTCCGAAAGTTTAAGCGAATTATGGCAATACAATAAATAATTACTCATTCTTTTACTATCTATAAATTGTACTGGCATTTTTACAATTTGAAATAAAAATAAATTAAACTCATTTTTATAAGTATTAATTGTATTCGGAGAATATCCTTTTTATATAAGTAAATTGATGAATTTATTTAGCTCTGCTCGATTCTCTACTGAAATCTTTTCTATTTTTAAATTTCCAGTTAACTGTATAGCACTTGAACTTATCATCTATTTTTTTCTCTAAAATTAATAGAATGTAAGCTTGAAAAAATGAGTATAAATACCTGAATTATGCCTTTAAACAACTTTAATTTTCTTGTAATTTTATTTTTTTTAAACAACTGACTTTAAAGGATTTTAATAGAATCATTTACAAATCAAAACCATTGGGCCAAGTAGATTTCATTCCTGTTACTTTTTTTTGCACGTCTTCTTTAAGTTGATCTTTATATTCAATTAATTTTTCTGCAACAGTATTATCGAAAGACCCAATTATTTGTGCTGCTAATATGCCTGCATTTTTTGCAGCATTTAATGCAACAGTGGCCACCGGAATTCCATTGGGCATTTGAAGAATAGATAAAACAGAATCCCATCCATCGATAGAATTAGATGATTTTATAGGAACGCCAATTACAGGCAGGGTAGTTATTGAAGCAATCATACCAGGCAAATGTGCGGCACCGCCAGCTCCGGCAATAATAACTTTTAATCCCCTTGAAATAGCTGTTTTGGCATATTCCACCATTCTTTCTGGGGTTCTATGTGCAGAAACAACTGTTAGTTCATATGGGATATCCATTTCAGTTAAAAAACTTGCTGCTGGGTGCATAATTGGGAGATCGCTATCGCTTCCCATTATAATTCCAATTATTGGTTGATTGCTCATTTGCTAATTTATATCGTAAAATACTTAATTCTGTTTTAATTGCCGTTGATATAGTTGAATAGTGTTGTGAAATCCAAAATAAATAGCATCACAAATTAATGCATGACCTATGCTCACTTCATCTAAAAAAGGAATTTGTTGCGTAAAAAATCCTAGGTTAAGTAGGTCTAAATCGTGGCCAGCATTTACACCTATGTTTAATTCTTTTGCCTTTAATGATGCTGATATATAAGGAGTTATAGCGTTTTTTTGATCATTTTTTGCAAATAAAATCGCATATTCTTCTGTATATAATTCTATTCTATCTGTTTCGATTGTTGCTGCAGATTCAACCATTTCAATAATTGGGTCAACAAAAATAGATACCCTAATGCCTTCTCTTTTAAATAGTTGAACTACTTCTTTCAAATAACCCTGATGTTCAATTGTATTCCATCCATGGTTGCTAGTGATTTGTCCCAGTGCATCTGGAACAAGTGTAACTTGAGTTGGCTTAACAGCCATTACTAAATCTATAAATTTTTGTTCTCTAGGATTTCCTTCTATATTAAATTCTGTAGTTAATACTTTTTTTAATTCATACACATCACTATAACGAATATGACGCTCATCGGGGCGTGGGTGAACTGTAATTCCATCTGCACCAAACTTTTCAGCATCTAAAGCCGATTGAACCAAATTGGGATTATTGCCACCCCTGCTATTTCGTATAGTTGCTAACTTATTAATATTTACACTAAGCTTTGTCATGCTCCAAAGTTAGTTAGCCTATTATTAATTGAATAATATTCTCTCAACTATATTATAATTCAACTTATGACGATTAGATTTGTTATTACATTATGGGATATTCATCATTAGAAGCATGTTTAATTGATTTAGAAAAAAATGGCCAATTAATCAGAATTAAGGAAGAAGTTGATCCTTATTTGGAAATGGCTGCAATTCATATGCGCGTATATGATGCCAAAGGACCTGCTTTATTATTTGAAAATGTAAAAGGTTCAAAATATAGGGCTGCATCAAATATTTTCGGTACTCTCGAAAGAAGTAAATTTATTTTTAGAGACACTATTCAATTAGTTCAACAGTTAATAGAGCTTAAAAATGATCCCATCAAAGCCATTAAATCTCCCATTAAAAATTTGCAGGTTGGTTTGGCTTCTTTAAAAGCATTACCATTAAAAAATCCACTTTCTAAACCAGTATTATACGAGGAAACTCATATTTCAAATTTGCCTTTAATTCAACATTGGCCAAAAGATGGGGGTGCATTTGTTACACTTCCTCAAGTTTATACAGAAGACATTGATCAGCCAGGAATAATGAAATCTAATTTGGGCATGTATCGAATTCAATTAACTGGAAACGATTATCAACTAAATAAAGAAATAGGATTACATTATCAATTGCATCGTGGAATCGGTGTTCATCAAACAAAAGCCAATGCAAAAGGTGTTCCTTTAAAAGTTAGTTGTTTTGTAGGTGGACCACCTGCTCATAGCTTATCGGCTGTAATGCCTTTACCAGAAGGAATTAGTGAAATGATTTTTGCAGGGGTAATAGGTGGGAGAAGATTTCGGTATTGCTATGAAGATGGTTTTTGCATTAGTACAGATGCTGATTTTGTAATTACTGGTGAAGTTTATCAGGGCGAAAATAAACGGGAAGGTCCTTTCGGAGATCACTTAGGGTATTATAGTTTACAACATCAATTCCCATTAATGCATGTGCATAAAGTATATGCTAAAAAAAATGCTATTTGGTCTTTTACTGTTGTAGGCAGACCTCCTCAAGAAGATACTAGCTTCGGAGAACTTATTCATGAAATTACTGGCGCTGCTATACCTCAAGAAATTCCTGGATTAAAAGAAGTAAATGCTGTAGATGCAGCTGGTGTTCATCCTTTACTATTAGCAATAGGGAGTGAGCGATATACGCCTTATAGTCCAACTAAACAACCTGCTGAATTATTAACCATTGCCAATCATGTACTTGGAACCGGGCAATTAAGTTTGGCTAAGTTTTTATTTATTACTGCAGATGATACTAATCAATTACGTGCTAATAATATTGAACATTTTATGCAATATTTATTAGAGCGAATTGATTTTAATAGAGATGTACACTTTTATACCAACACAACAATTGATACATTAGATTATTCGGGAACAGGACTAAACAGTGGAAGTAAAGTTGTTTTTGCAGCTTATGGAGATAAAAAGAGAGAACTTATAAATGAAGTACCATCAGCATTGAATGAATTAGAAGGATTTTATAAAGCAAAAATGGCAATGCCTGGAGTTGTTTGTTTAACAACTAAAACTTTTGCAGATTATTTTACTGCTAGAGAAGAAATGAAATTGTTGAATTTTCAATTGTATAACAAATTAGCAAACATTAAAGGGGTAGCAATATTGGTGATTTGTGATGATAGTGAATTTTCTGCTGCTACTTTGCGAAATTATTTATGGGTAACTTATACAAGATGTAATCCTTCGCATGATATTTATGGGATAAGAGCGCATACCGAAAATAAACATTGGGGTTGTGAAGGGCCAATTGTGATTGATGCAAGAATTAAACCTCATCATGCACCAGCAGTAGAAAAAGATCCAGCAGTAGAGAAAAGAATTGATCGGTTCTTTGTAAAAGGAGGAAGTTTATATAATATTGGAGGATAAATTATCATCAATTTCATGAATCCGAACGTAGAAAATTTATATAAAATTGCTAAAAAAGCAGAACGACTAATTATTGGATTAATGAGTGGTACTTCTTTAGATGGTTTGGATATTGCTTTGTGTAAAGTAAAAGGAAGTGGTATGGATACTCAAATTGAAGTAAATCATTTCGTTACAGTACCATACACAAATGACTTTAAAAATAAAATTCGATCAGTTTTTTCAAAGAAGCAAGTTGATCTTGAATTAGTGTGTTTACTAAATCCTTGGGTTGCAATACAACACGGCACAATGATTTTGCAGTCATTAAATCAATGGGGGATAAATTCAAATGAGGTTGATTTAATTGCAAGTCATGGTCAAACTATTTATCATGCACCCAAAGTATTACATGGCTTAGAAGATTATCCAAATGCAACATTACAAATAGGAGATGGAGATCATTTATCGGTAAAAACTGGAATTATTACTTTGAGTGATTTTAGGCAAAAACATATAGCAGCAGGCGGAGAAGGTGCGCCTTTAGCTGTATATGGCGATTATTTTGTATTTAGCAAATTTGGCCAAAGCAGAATTATGTTGAATATTGGAGGTATTGCCAATTACACCTATTTATCTGGGGATTTAGATGCTTCTAAAATTTTTAGTACCGATACTGGTCCCGGTAACACCCTTATGGATGCATTTGTACAAAAGCATTTTAATAAAGCTTATGATGAAAATGCAGCAATTGCTAAACAAGGCGCTGTTAATATTGATTTATTATTTGCGCTAAAGCAACATCATTTTTTTGATCAAGAATTTCCAAAAACTACTGGACCAGAGTTGTTTAATCTAGCCTATTTAGATGATGCAATTGCCCAATCTGGAACTAGTTTTATTTCTCTTTATGATATTATGGCAACCTTAAATCGATTTAGTGCAGATACAATCGTAGATGCATTAAAGAAATCGATCAGAATAGATGAAGATTTTACTATTTACAGCAGTGGCGGCGGTATGCATAATCCATTGTTGATGAATCAGATTATAGCAGCAATTCCTAATTGTAAGTTTTATACAACCAATGATTTGCAAATAAACCCCGATGCAAAAGAGGCAGTTTTGTTTGCTATTTTGGCCAATGAATGTGTAGCTGGTGGTTATACAG
>JBKJQV010000251.1:0-7768 GCA_046593815.1 Sediminibacterium sp.
ACATAATCCGTCATATTATTTTAAGAGCGATAATGATACAATCGCAGCCAAGTTAGATTTGGTAATGTTGACCAACGGTTGGCGCAGATTTGATTGGGATAAAATTAAAGCCTCAATACCTCCTATTATTAAATATTTGCCCGAAAATAGTTTCATGACATTTCAAGGGAAAGTATTTGGTGGAAAGTTTGCAAACACAACTAATACAACGCAATTAAATATCATTACTGTTGGAAATGACAGTAGTAAAAATTTCTTTTTTGTGCCAGTTGAAAAAGATGGCAGTTTTCTACAGTCTGGTGTTTTCTTTTTTGATACAGTGAAAGTGTACTACAATTTCAATGGGAAAAATAAATTAGGAGAATCAACACAAGTGAAATTTGATAATGGCCTACTTAGAAAAGAAAATTATGCAACAGTTAATTATCTTCAAAACTATACAAGCAACTTTTGGTCGGATAGTTTGGCTAATAGTAAAATGAATTTTTTCTTGTCGGAACAAGAAAAATTAAGGAGAGCAATGGCTTCAGCAACTTTAGCTGAGGTAACTGTAAAGTCTAAAAAGAAAAATCCAATAGATATAGTTGATCAGCGGTATGCATCTGGATTATTTTCTGGAGGTGATGGATACAATTTTGATTTAACCGATGATAAGATGATTGGAGCATTAGACATTTTTACTTACTTACAAGGAAAGGTACCTGGATTGCAAATATCTAATGCAGGAGGTCAGCCAACTTTAAGTTGGCGGGGTGCTACTCCAGATTTATTCTTAAATGAAATGCGTTCCGATGTGAGTATGGTACAAAGTATGAATGTTAGCGACATTGCTTATATTAAAGTTTTTCGACCTCCTTTTTTTGGATCAGCTGGTGGTGGGGCAGGTGGAGCGGTTGCTATTTACACTAAGAAAGGAGGAGATTCGAAAAACTCTTCTGCAAATGGTACAGGAATGAATACTTCTATCCTTGCAGGATATACAAGATTCAAAGAATTTTATAGTCCATCTTATGATAAAATTCAAACTAATTTCGATCCAGATATTCGAAGTACTTTATATTGGAATCCATACATCATTACCAATAAAAAAACACCAAGGTTTAAAGTAGAGTTTTACAATAATGATATTAGTAAAAAATTACAAATTGTTTTAGAAGGTGTTAATGGTGACGGTAAAATGGTAAGGATGGTGAAGTTGATTGAATAAAATCTACTCCTCAAATCTTATTGTACAATCAACATTTTTGGTTTGTACTTTACTGTGTCTCCTTCAATTGATACGATGTAAGTGCCACTTCCATTTATTTTTTGACTAATGTCAATATCAATATTGTTATCACCGATTATAGTGTTTATTGTTTTTGAAAAAACTGTTTTTCCATTACTAACCTCAGTAATTTTTATTGTTACTTCATAAATCTTATCAGCTTTAAATTTTGCAGTAAACTTTCCTTTATTGGGATTTGGATAAGCAGCTATATCCTTTAATTCCAGACTTTGCAAATAGGCGATATCAACTTTGCTGAAAGATACATGACCAATACTGTTATTTATTTCTTTTCTTTGTCCATTGTCAGAACCTAACGAAATGACCATTGCGGTAATATCATTCGGAATAAGCTTGCTATTTTTGTTTGCTGCTGATACGAAATCATCCAAAGCAATACGATAATCTTTACTGGCTATACTTGTTGGTAGCTGCAGACTATATTGATCTTCCCATTTTGTTATGCTTTGCTTCAATAGGGTAATTGTAAGCGTATTTCCTCCTGCTGCAGTTAGATTTAAAGATTTGAATCCGCTTAAATTCTGTGGTATAGCACCTCCGCGCAAAAGTTTGTAAATAGCTATAAAATCGGGTGTTGTTGCAGCGATAGATACATCCCTAAAAAGTGGAAACTCATCTTTGTCAAAAGAGGCTTTACTATTACTTACTTTAAACTGCTTGATAATAGTAGAATTTGTATTGTAATCTATGCCCCAATTAGTAGTGAGTAGGCTTTTATTATTTTTTACTTAAAGCTTATTATTTTACCGTCTTCCATTTCGATAATTCGATTGGTTTTTTTTGCAAAATTTTCATCATGGGTTACAATTAGTAAAGTCTGTTTAAACTCATCTGCTAATTGTTTAAAAATGTCGAATACCATGTCACTGTTTTTCTTGTCCAGATTTCCAGTTGGTTCATCGCCCATAATTATATGTGGATCATTAATAAGCGCTCTTGCAATAGCTACGCGTTGTTTTTCTCCTCCAGAAATCATGTTAGCTGGTTTGTTCGATAAGTGCGCAATTCCCAGCATGGTTAATTTTTCCATTGCACGATGCTCCACTTCTAGATTAGAATATCTTTTGAGTTTTAATCCGGGTAGCATTACATTTTTTAAAACAGAAAATTCATTTAATAAATAATGAAACTGAAATACAAATCCAATTTTTTCATTTCTAACTATGGCAAGCTCTCCTTCTTTTTTATTTTCCATAGATACATCATCAATCAATAAATCACCAGTATAGTCTGTATCCATAGTAGATAAAATATACAACAATGTAGATTTACCACAACCAGATTTTCCTGTAACAGATACAAACTCACCTTTGTTAATTGAAAAACTAATGTCTGTTAACACTTTAACCGTTATAGGGTCGTGAAAACTTTTATTGATACTGATTGCTTCTAGTATTTTATTACTCATGATTATTTTCCACGTATTATAATAACTGGATCAATCTTACTCGCTTTTTTAGCTGGAAACCAACCAGCTAAATAAGTAGTAATCAAAGAAAAAATAATTCCAATTACATAAAACATTGGGTTATACAATATTGGATAAGTTTTTATTGTTGGGAGTGATGCGGTATTAAAAGGAATTTGACCAATTGTCCACGAAAGTCCAAACCCACATAACAAACCTAATAAGCCACCAAACAGACCAATACTTATTGCAATTACTAAAAAAATTCTTTTTACATCTTTACCCGAAAAACCAGTTGCTTTTAATATTGCAATAGAATCCATTTTTTCATATATCATCATATTCAGAATATTGTAAATACCAAAACCTGCAACTATTAATAATGTAATTCCAACAGCATAAGAGATTAATGTTCTAACTGAACTACCTGTTTCAAATTGTGCATTAGCTGTTTGTATATCTTCGGCATCAGCTCTAAATATTTGCATGTATTTTTTTGCTACAGCCGGAGCTTGTGTCATGTCTTTTAATTTCACTTGAATATCAGTGATATAATCACCAGGTTTTCCCATGATTTTTTGAACAGTACTAATGGAAGCAAAACTTTGTACTTTATCTAAATCTTTAATACCAGATTGAAAGTAGCCAACTACTTTTAAAGAAAAATGATCACCTTTTGAAGTGCTTATTTGTACAACATCTCCAAGATTGGCCAATAATTTTTTTGCTAATTCATTGCCTAAAACAATGCTATTTGGAACCTTGTTAATATCAGTTCCTATACCATTTACTATATAATCATTAAAATGATACAATCTACTTTCTGCTTCAATATCAATTCCATTAATAACACCTGTTATTTCAATTGCCCCATCATTAAAAAATACTTGAGCAGTAAGTTTAGGGGAATAACCTAAAACTTGATCATCTTTTTGCAATGCCTTCATAATAGCATCACTATTGTATATAGATGGTCGGCTATTGCCAGATTTTATTGACCGGATAAAATGATAAGTGTTTTTAAAATTTGAATCTTGTTGAATTGGTTGACTTTCACTTGGTTTTATATCGTTGTATAAGCGAACATGTGGAGTTCGATTTAATATTAATCCATCTAACAATTTATTTAATCCACCCATAAAACTTAGCAACGTAATGAACATTGTAATACTAAATGTTACACCAATTGCTGCAACAAGCGTTTGTTTCCAACGAGCAATTAATAAAGCTTGAGCAATATTGGTAATTAATCGATTACTCATTGTGCAGGTTTAACAATAACGTCTTTGGCAGTTAAGCCACCAATGATCTCAACTTTTTGATAGTCAATTAAGCCTATTTGTACTTTTCGTTTTTCTTTATTTTCTAATAGAACATAATTATCATCTATTAAATAATTTCTTGGAATTGTTAATACTTTTGATTTTGTATTGATTACAATATTGGCTTCAGTAGTTAAGTTAGGATATAGAGTAGGAGGAGATTTTGTAAAGGCAGCTTCTATTGTGAATGATTTAGATGCTGTATTCATTGCAGGATTAATTTTATTTACAATTGCTTCAAATAGTTGATTTTTATAGCTGTCCATATTTAAAATAACTTGTTGCCCAATTTTAATTCGGGCAATATCATATTCATCTACTTGCAACTCTAATATAAATCCATTTGCTTCTCCTACAAGTGCAACTGGACTTTGAGTATTAACCATCTCACCTTGCTTCTTTAAAACAGTGTATACTTTTCCATTGAATTCACTTTTGATAGTATAATCGCCCTTTACAGTATTGGAAATAGCTAATAAATTTTGAGTTTGTTTGGCCTGAAGAGTTAATTGATTCTCTATTTGTTTGTATCGCAATTGAGCTGCACGATAAGTATTGGTAGAATTTTTTAAATTAAGCTGACGAACTTCTAATTCATTTCTTGTGCCAATTCCCTGATCCCACAAATTTTGTTGTTTATCTAAAAAGGAAGCATCATTTTCCATTTTTGCTTTTGCCGTTTCTATATCCAACTTTAACTCATTCAGTTTATCGGTATTAGAAGAAAGCGCTCCGTATTCAGCAGTAATCCTAGCATTGTCGTTGTTAAGCTGTATAGCTTCATTAGAAATTTTATAAAGAGGATCGCCCTTTTTTACGATTGTACCTTCTTTTACTAAAACTTCTTTAACCAATCCATTTACTGTGGAAAATACTTGATATTGATTTTTACTTTTAATTACTCCAGAAGCATAAACTGATTCTGTAATTTGTTCTTCAAGCGCATTCGTTTTTTCCTGTTTTTTATTACAAGATAAAATACATACAAGGCTTAAAATAAACAAGCTAATTCGCTTCATTGTACTTTATGTCGGTGTCCTTAAAGTTACGAATAAAGATTCATCTTAAATAGTTTATAAATAGTACTAGCTGAGTTCCTTTAAAGCAGATACAAATACATCTAATTCTTTTATAGAAGTAAATACATTCGGCGTTATTCTACAGCCTTGCACATTGGCTGTATCTATTGCAACGGTATAGACATTGTATTTCTTTAGTAGGGTTTCTGCTAGCATAGCAGGCTTCATGCCATCAATTCCTACATTGGCAATTGCGCATGATCTTGAAGAATCAGATGGTGTATTTACTTTTATTTTACCAATATTCCTCACTTGGCTAGTCCAGTATTGTTGTAAGTACCTAAGTCGTGCTTCTTTATTTGCAGCGCCTAATTGATGATAGAAATCAATGGAGTCTTTAATTGCCAAAAAAGTATGAACAGGGGTTGTACCAATATGACTGAGTCTTTTAATGGAATCTATATTTTGAGCTTCAGTTAATAATGGCCAAATTTTAGTAGTATGTTTTTTGTTAACGTACAAAATCCCTACTCCAAGAGGCACAGATAACCATTTGTGTAAACTAGCTCCGTAGTAATCGCAATTCAAGTCTTGTATATTAAACTGAATATGGGCAATAGCATGTGCACCATCAACCATTACTTCAACACCTTTGCTATGTGCCATATCACATATTTTTTGAACAGGAAGTATTTGACCGCTAATATTTACCATATGGCAAATCATCAACAGTTTTGTTTTAGGAGTAATAGCACTTTCATATAAATTCACTATTTCTTCATCTGAACTTGGATTTAGTGGTAATGAAACAATTTTATTTACAATGCCATGTCTTTTACTTACTTGTTTAAACATTTCTAGCATTGCACCATAGTCTTGTTCTGCCATAATTGCTTCGTCGCCAGACTCCCAAGGATAGCCACTTATGATCATGTCTAATGATTCAGTAGTATTTCGTGTTAGTATAAATTCATCGGAACTACAGCCAACTAAATTGGCAACTTTTTCAGTCATGATTTTCTTGTCTTCAAACTGAACGTTTCGCATATAATATGAACCTTGATAATTTACATCTCTTATATGTTGAATATAGTTATCTAAAATTGGCTTGGGCAAAATATTGTAATATCCATTTTCAAGATTAATATAATCTGGTTTTAATAGATAGTAGCGTCTTATGCCTTCCCAATATGACTCATCTTGTGCCAATTCTAAAGGGGATTTATTGTTGAAGGATGATATCCATGATGCCAAAGAAGAATTTGCAATAGGGGCTGCAATACTAGTAAGTGTAATGCTTTTTAAAAAACTACGTTTATCCATAAAAATGATTGAGTATTAATTATAAATGCTTTATCAAATAATTACTGATTGAAAGGTATATTTTTCCTGTTTTAACGCCTTCAGTTTTCATTTTCTTTCTGTCTATATCAGTATCCTTCCCCATAAAGTTAATGGGTATTTTTATTCTTTCAATTTCAAAACTTACTTCCACAAGGGCTGGCAATACTTTAGTAGTATTCTCATAATTTAATTTGAGGTTATATATTCCATCTTTTTTAGTACTTATTTCTGTTTCGGCAACACGCATATTTGGAATATCTAATAACAATAAAGCTATAGAGAAGTCTGCTTTTTCATCGGTTGGGATAATATTAAGGGATTTGTACTTTTTTCCATTTTTAAAGATATCCCCTCTTGGGACAGTAATAAATGAATATTCAAATAATCGATTCAAGGAGAAATCTAATCCTCTTTTAGGAATCATTACAAAATTGGAAGAAGCAAATTTTATTGGCTTCCCTTTTGTATAGCTCATTGATGCATACTTAGTAGGCATGTTAATAAAGTTGATATCAACAGCTAATTTTAGCTTGGCTGAAAACTGCTGAATAGAGTCCATTCGCTGTTTTATTTTTAATAAATCAGCATCAATGTTTTGAGCATTGCTTGATATCGATAATATTATGAGTGTTATTGTTAAAATAAATTTCATTATCCAATATCTTTTTTATGAAATATATAAATGCCAATACCCATAAAAAGGAGGGTATATGTCAAGAGCAATACTGAATTTAAATAAATAATATTCCAATCAATTGTGTAATTAAAAAAGTTTTGCCAGGTATCATTGAGTTTTGCAAAAAATAACTTGTTAAAATAATTATTTCCGAAATCTACTTTTAGTAATAGGTTGGATAATATAAGGAAAAATGCAGCAATGATCCATGTTTTGGTAGCATCTTTAAATATTACTGCAATTGTTAAACTTGCTACTGAAAAAAATACCATTGATAGTGCACCTGATATAAAAGCATATTGCAATCGAATAAAAGCATCTTTTGCTTCGAAGAAATTAAGAGTAGTTAGATAAACAATTAGGTCTCCTTTTCCAAATAAACTGTAGGAAAGAACAAAAGAAGTAATTGCAAGAAATAATACTACCAATAATGTAAATCCAATGGCTACAATGTACTTGCTTAAAATAAATTTCCATTTTAATATAGGTTGTAAGAGTGTAGTTTGAATTGTTCTGTCTTTGTATTCAGTAGTTAAAGTTCCAGAAACAATGATCATTAAAATAAGTGGAAGATGGAACCAAAGGGTATTAAGAATTAAGTAAACCAATAAGTTGCCATTGAGCAAAGTCCCTTCAAAAAAGAAGGTTTTTTTAAAATTATCTAACAATAAGTCAAGAATATTTTTTCCTTGAAAATAAGCACTGAAAAGG
>JBKJQV010000337.1:0-10706 GCA_046593815.1 Sediminibacterium sp.
GATTATTATTAGCACATGCATCTGTTTGTACAACTGTACTTGTTGTAGTTATTTTTACAGGATAAGTTCCAGCTGCACTGAATTTATATGTTTGTGGAACTCTATATAAATAATACGTTTTACCATTTGAAATATAGGTAGAATCATATCCTTTAACTCCTGGTCCGGGAGTAGGTACATTATAAGTAAAAGGTGAAGAACCTGAAGACAAAGCTGGAGTACCGTTAAAATCTACAACTATTTGTGTAGGTTGATACGTTAGAGCAAGATTAATTTTAAATGGAGTATTACTGCAAGTTGCAGAATAAGAAACATTACTCGAAGAAAATTCATTTTGAATAGTGAGCGGGGGATTTAAATCAATTACATTAGTACCAGCGTTATAGCCATAACTCTCTGCACTACCAAAACCATAAGCAATTGCATTAAAACCACTATCAGATAAAATTGTATGATTACCAGAAGAAACTTGCAAAATTGCATATGAATAATTGTTATCGCCCGGATGAGGTAAAAAATCGGTTGGTAACGGTGGCTGACCATCTAATTTAAAACTTGCAACACCCTCCTTTTTAATGATAATATTTATATAACTTCTTAAAATAAGAAATTGAGAAGTTGAATATAAAGTAATCTTATTAATTGTTTGTTCTACCGGACTCAAGTAAATCATTTCTGGATCACCTCCTGGAGTTGAATTAGAATTTCCTTCCTGACCTTGAGTTGTACAATACTGAGCAACTAACACAGGCTGATTTGCCTCAATTAAGTTTGGAGTTGGTGAGCTAATTCCACCAGCATTTTTAAACTCGTAATAAAATCCATTTATTAAACTTGATGTAGGTAGAATAACCCCGTTAAGTTTTACTTCGGTAGTTGGATCTTTTACACATACTCTATAAAAATTATTAGGCTGAGATCCTGTTGGTGCTGTCAAATATTTTTTTCCCCAAGCATTAGAAGGAAAAGCTTGAGCAAATAAATTATCAGCACTTCCTGTACCAGTACCGCCAATGCTAATTTTTCCTGAACCAGAAAAAACAGCAATTGGTTTACAAGTATTATTTCCACTTGATAAAGATCTTATTTTTGAGCCTGTTAAATCAGTTCCAGTAGTGCCAGAAGTTGTACCCATTACATTATAAATCTCGCCTTTATTTAAAGCAATTGGCTGTGAAGCTACACCTACTGCCAACCCATTCATATTTGCAGCACTTGGTGTAATTTCAATACTAGTATTATCTTCAGTTGCTACAATAAAAAAGAATGAACTTGAGTTTGTTTCATTTGATTTTTGAGTATAATTCACCGAATAATATTCTTTCCCTAAAGTATTTGTAGGAAACAATAATGAAGCACCAGAAACACTAGCGTTATAAATATGAGCATAAGCAACAATAGCTTTATCGCTAGTAATGTGAATACCAGTATTAAACTTTCCAGGGCCCGTAAGTCTTGCATCTTGTGGTGAAGCTTTGGGAAGTGGCGAACTTACCGTAACCTGATTTGCTACTACTTGATAAGTTTGAGTATAATTTAGCCCCGGTATCTCAACTGTAACATTAGCATTTTGGTCTGAAGTAAAATAAAGAATTAAATTTTGAGCATTAACAGGTGTACCTGTAATATATCTAATATGATTCCCATATCCCAACCAAAAGTCCTTACCCTTATTAGAAAAATCCTGGGCATTTAATTGTCCAATAATACAAAATACCAATAAACACAAATACACTCTACTTAACTTCATTACAATCGGAGGACTTTAATTGAATATACAGCCATTAAAAATACGTTATAGGTACTGAATATCATTAAAAGATGCAATAAAATCGGCTAATGCTGCTTTTTATATGTTTAAAAATCAATCGATTAACACTATTTAACAATTGTTACCGACCCACTAATTACTGGTTTGCCATTTTTAGGGTTTACAATAAAATAGTAGGTTCCTATTGGTAAAGGCTTACCAGACTTACTTCTTCCATCCCATGGAATTGTATAATTAATTGCAGCATACACTAACTGACCGTATCTATCATACACATCAACAGTTGCATCAGGGTATCGCTCTAATTGCTGAATTTTCCAAGTATCATTAATGCCATCTCCGTTTGGTGAAAAAGCATTGGGTGCCTTTGGAGGTTTTAATACCAAAACAAAAATATCTTTCGAAACCGAACACCCGCCATCACCAGTTAACTTCAACGTATAAGTAATATCATCTGGTGCTGAGCAAATTGGAGATAATAAAGTATTGTCGTTTAAGTAAGTTGCAGGTGTCCACAAATAACTCAAATTATTACCAAATAAAGAATCAGGAATTAGTGGAATTGGTTCCCCAAAAAATAAATTTTGTCTGTCTTTTAAAAATAATTTAGGATTAGGAAATACAGTAACGGCAGACTTAGCAGTATCGCTAATACACCCATCTGCATTGGTAAAAAACAGACTGATATTTGCAACCCCAGAATCAGGGAATTGCTGTTGTGGATTTTGTAATAAAGAATTAACTCCAATACCTAAACTCCAGTTCCATAATATTCCTGTACTAGAAACTCCATTGCTTATGTCGGTAAAATTTACTGATTGACCCACACAAATTTGTGCAGCTGATTGAGAAAATTTTGCTTTAGGTTGAGGATAAACTTTAATTGTTTGCTCAGTAAAATTTACACAAGATCCACCACCAGTATAAGCAACAAAACGAATGGTATAAGTTTGTGCATTGGGTAATTGCAAATCGGGATACTTATGTTCATAAATTTTATCAGCTTGTGGATCATTATCAGTTTCAACAACTTGACTTCCTAAATAATCCCAAAAAATTTCCACTTTAGCAATGGTTCCAATATCTACAGTTGATTTATTTTGAATTTTAACTGGCAATGGATTACAAAATGGCGTGTTGTCTATTAATTTAAAATTAGCTTTCGGGCTAGATCCATTTACAAAAAATGGTTTCGTTAATGAACTCACACATCCTGAACTTGAAGTAATTTCTAAAGTAGCTTCATATGGTCCTGGAGCAGGATACCTAACTTGTTCAGTTTTTTTGATAGATGTTGATGGATTGCCAAGAGGAAAAGTCCAAATACGTGTTAGTGGCAAACCTGCAACACTAGAAACTGTACTCTCATCATTAAACGGCGCAAATGCATCATCCAAGCATACTTTAGGCGTTTTAAATAGTACAGTTGGAGTAGGTTGTATTAAAAAAGTTGGCTTAAAAGGATCACTAAGGCAACCTGTGTTTGTTCTAACAACTAAGCCAATATTTTTTACTCCCTCAGTAGTGTATTGTTTTGTTTGATTAACACTTGTTGTTAATGTATCGGGAGGTAATCCATTATCAAAATTCCATACCCAAGATTTTATGGTATTATTATTTGGTCCAGCAACCAATGTTGAAACATCTGTAAATACGATATCTCTATTTAAGCAATTGGGAGTTGAAAAATTAAACTTTGCTATTGGTTTATTAGATAGTTCAACCGTTTTAGTAATAGTTGCAACGCAACCAAAATCGGTTATTGAAGTCAATTTTACCGCAGTAGTAAACCCATTAATTGTTTTAGCAACATTTTGAGTAGTTACAATTGGTCCAGATCCAAATTCCCAAAACCATTTGTACACAGTTCGTCCAAATCCGTTTGTTGAATCGCTAAAAAGCACGCTGGTATTGATGCAGCCATTGGTATTTACAGAAAAATTAGCAATTGGAGGATCATTTACAATTACAACATCATTAATTTCTTGATCGTTGTTATTACTACATCCATCCGAAAGAGCGATGCTTGCTGATGCAGTTATTGTAACCGGAAAGCTACCAGTCTTTTTAAACTTATATGTGTTTGGAACATAGTAAACATAAAACGTTTTTCCATTAGTAGTATAAGAAGAATCGGGTACATTAGATGGTGTGTAAGTGAATGGATTGGTGCCGGTAAGTTCTGAAGAAGCGCCAAAATCTATTTTTAATTTATTAGCTAAATAAGGTATTGACAAAACAACTTTGAAAGGTGCATTGGTACAAGTAGCTGAGTAATTTATACCACTGCTTGCAAATTCATTTTTAATTGTTATTGGAGGATTTAAATCTACAATATTGGTACCAGCGTTGTATCCATAACTTTCAAAATTTCCGAATCCATATGCTATTGCATTGAAGCCACTATCCGAATATAAAGCGTGAGATTGGCCCGATGTTACTGGAATAATTGAATAAGAATAATTAGGCTCATTAGGATGTGGAATAAAAGAAGTTCCAGTTAATCCATCTAATGTAAAACTACTAACACCACTATTTTTAATAATCACATTTATATAACTCTGAATAATACGATCACTGCTGGTAGAATAAACAGTTATTTTATTTATCGTTTGTTCAACTGGACTTAAATAAATCATTTCGGGATCACCGGGTCCAGAATTGCCTTCCACATCTTGGGTAGTACAATATTGAGAAACCAAAATTGGTTTATCAGCTTCAATTAAATTGGGGATAGGACTATTTGTACCAAATTGATTGCCATTTTTAAATTGATAATAAAATTTGTTTATTAAAGTTGAAGGATCTAAAATAACTCCGTTTAAACGTACAACAGTACTTGGGTCTTTAACACTAACTCTAAAAAAATTATTGGGTTGAGAACCTGTAGGTGCAGTCAAGTATTTAGTACCCCATGCATTGGAAGGGAATGCTTGAGCAATAATATTATCTGAGGATCTAGAATTTGTTGCTGCCAAATTAATTTTTCCTGATCCAGAAAAAACAGCAATGGGCTTACAACCTCCATTTAATCCAGTAGAACTTATTGAACGAATGCGAGATCCTGTTAAGTCTTCCCCAAGAGTGCCGTTTGTATTTCCCATTACATTGTACACTTGACCTTTTTTTAATTTAAAAGGAAGAATCGTAGGAACACCAACTGGGAGTCCGTTTAGGTTGGGCGCACTGGCAGTAATTTCAACTGTAGTGCTATCTTGAGTTGCAATTACAAAGAAAAATGCATTAGAAAAATCTTCATTGGAACTTTGCGTATATCCAATAGAATAATATTCTTTTCCTAATGTATTCGTAGGAAAAAGAACAGATGCTCCAGATACACTCATATTATATATATGTGCATAAGCAACAATTGGGCGATCACTTGTTACGTGAATACCATAGTCGGTAAGACCAGGATTTAAAAGTCGAATATCTTGTGGACTAGACTTTGGCAAAGGTTCTGAAATAGTTACCTGATTAGCAGCTACATTATAAGTTTTAGCATACCCAACACCACTAACTTCCACCAAAACATTGGCATCTTGGTCCGAAGTAAAATACAGCACTAAATTCTGCATATTATCTGCACTTGGCAATTTGCCAACTGGCATTCTTATGTGATATCCATATCCAAGCCAAAAATCCTTTCCTTTATTAGAAAAATCTTGGGCATTAGTATAGTAGGTGGACAAAATCATCCAAAAACAAAAAATCAGTCTACTTCTTATCATTGCAATATGCAAGTTAACACCATTAATACTACTTGGTTTAAAGACGCCTTAAAAGATCTAAGTGTTGCTTTTAAAATATGTTAAAGCTGATGGCCCAACACAAAATAAAAGATCTAAAATACTCATATTGGGTATAAACCCAATTCTATCTTCAAATACCTGTGTATACCGAACTGGCTCCCCCGATAACTGATAGTTTTTAGGCAAAATGGTATTTCTAGCATCAAAAGTATCATTCGAAGGGATAAGTTGATATTGGGAGGAAAAGTGGATTTTTGGGGACAATTTCAATTTATTAAGAATCCATTGCAATAGCTGCCAATTTAAATCGAATAAATAAACTGGCTTCTTTTCTAGGATTGCAAAAAGTGATTCTTTGTAAAATTCAAAAAAGGGTGCACGGTTATAACAAGCTTCAAAAGAACGGCAATGATGAGCCACCCAATTTTCGCGATAAGCAATTTTCACCTCTTTAAAAAGGGTGGTTTGGTTTCTTCCATTTTCTATGGGAACGGACAATTGAAGCAATCCGTTTGACCCTGGAATGATGCACCTGTTGCGGAAACTCATTTTTTGGAAGTATTCATATTGTTCAATTTTAATATATGAATAGTTAAATAACATTTTATAGTAATTAATTGATCCTAAGTATTGATTTTCAATTAATAGTGATTTCATTTTATTCATGATTAATACTGTTATCTATTTGTTTGATTAATACAATTAATAGACCTTTTTATTTAGATATTAAATTATAAATAATAATCATAAATAATTGTTTTTCAATAATATATATAATTATTTTACTACTAAATATTGTAGCTAACATTTTTTATAATTTAAATTTGTAAATAACTAATTTACTTAGCAATACAATGTACAAAATATTCCCCTTAAATTGCACTATAAAATAATAATTTGAGAACCACCCTACTATCAATAATAGTCTTGTTAATATTAGCTGGATGCGCCAGTCCTAAGGATTTTGAATACCGAGATGTAAGAAATGTTAAGATGAATTCGCTCGGTTTTTCGCAGTCTTCCCTCTCCTTTGAGATTGTATATTACAACCCTAATCAATTTGGGCTGGACCTTAGAAAAGTGGACAGCGATGTTTTTATAGACAGTTTGTTTCTTGGTAAATTTCAATTAGATACCATTATGCATATCCCTCGGATGAGTGAGTTTTCTTTACCAGCAACAATTCAGCTCAACATGCAAAATTTGCTAAAACACTCAGCAAGCATGCTTTTTCATAAAGATGTATTAATTCAGGCTAGAGGTACAGTAAGAGTTGGAAAAGGAGGTCTTTTTAAGACAGTACCATTTAATTACGAAACAAGGCAGGCACTTAATTTATTCTAGTTATAGGGCTGTATATGGCAAGGTTTTTTAGGTTGTGGACCACCTCCATCTTCGGATCTTTTACATATTGGAGGTAATTTTTTATATGCTTCAGGCTCAGCCTTATCAGTATCGGCATCAAATCCGGCGTTATTTAAAGTTGCTCTAATGGTATTTTCATTAGTTCTATCGGGCCAAAACTGCACTTTAATTTCACCTTGTAGCAGGTTAATTTTCCACTGAATCATACCAGATTCCATACTAGCTTTATTTGCTACAACTAGGTATTTTTCCAATCTTTCTTTACATTCCCAACATTTTAGGTTGGACGATTTAATGGTAACCCATTGCTGTTTGGGCATTTGAGCATTAGTAGTAATTGCCAAAAATATAGCCGCAAACATTAAAAGTTGTTTCATCTTATATTCAGTTTATATTACATTCATAATTCCTACAACCCCCATCCCTCAGGATCCTTACTCCACTTCATTAATAAGTCTTTATCTTTCTCGGAAACTATACCTTTTTCTATAGACAATTCAATTAAAGTAGGGTAATTGGTAAGTGATCTTGTGGTAACATTTGCATTTTCAAATGCTTTTGCAGCAATATCAAACCCATAATTAAAAATAGAAACCATTCCAACAATTTCAACACCACCAGCCCTTAATACATCTACCACTTGCAAACTGCTTTTACCTGTTGATATTAGATCCTCAATAACCAATACTCGTTGCCCTTTCTTAAAATTCCCTTCAATTTGGTTGCCCAACCCATGTTCTTTAGGTTTTGGTCGTACATAAATAAACGGTAATTTCAACTGATCTGCAGCCATAATTCCCCATGGAATACCTGCTGTTGCTACTCCTGCCAATGATTCTGCTTCGGGAAAATGTTCAAATACTACGTTACAAAGCTCACTCTTTATAAAATCGCGTATATATGGAAATGATAACACTTTTCTATTATCGCAATAAATAGGACTTTTCCAACCACTTGCCCAAGTAAAAGGTTTATCTACACTCAATTTTACAGCTTCAACTTGTAACAATTTTTCTGCAACGGCCATTTCGTTTGTCATACTACGAATGTAAAACCATTTTTGAATTGGAAAATGTCAAAATTTATTTGAGTTTTGATTTTATGGATAAAAAGAGAATAATTGCTGCCGGTGGTTTGGTAACAAATGAAAAAAACAACTTATTAATGATCTTTCGAAGAGGTTTTTGGGATTTACCAAAAGGCAAATTAGATAATGGAGAATCAATTGAAGCTTGTGCAATAAGAGAAGTACAAGAAGAAACTGGTCTTTCAACTATCCAATTAGGCAAATTCATTACCATAACGTTTCACGAATATTTTGATATTTATTTAAAAGAAGAAGTTATTAAAGAAAGTCATTGGTACCATATGTCCATTTTTGGAGAACCAATTTTAATTCCTCAAACAGAGGAAGATATTACTCAAATTAAATGGGTGCCTTTTAGTGAATTACCTAAATACTTTACAAATACATACCCAAACATTATTGAAGTGATCAACCTTTTTTCTTCAGAATCGCTACAGTAAGTCTACTTATACAAATCATTTTGCCACTTTCTTCATAAATTTTTATTTCCCAAACTTGAGAAGATGCTCCAATATGAATTGGTTTTGTAATTCCTGTTACCAAACCAGATTTAGCACTTCTTAAATGATTGGCATTTATTTCTTGTCCCACACAAATAAATTGACTGGGATCTATAACCATTGCAGCTGCTACACTACCCAATGTTTCCGCTAAAGTAACCGAAGCTCCACCATGCAGTAGTCCATAAGGCTGCATTGTACGATAGTCTACAGGCATTGTAGCTTTTAAAAAATCTGCTCCAACCTCAGAAAATTGGATTCCGATATGTTCACCCATTGTATTTTTTCCTAAGCCATCAAAATCAATTAAGCTTAAATCTTTTTTAAACCAGATATTCACTATGTAGATGTTTTATTTGTTCAAAGTATTAATCACTGCTTGAGGTAAAAATGGGGAAGCATTTCCACCATTACGAATAATATCTCTTACAATTGTTGAAGCCACTGAAGTATATTTAGGTTCTCCAGTTAAAAAAATAGTTTCTATATTACTATCCATTGTTCTATTAGCGTCGGCAATGGTTTTTTCATATTCAAAATCACTCACATAACGTATCCCTCTTAATATAAATCGAGCTCCAATTATTTTACAATAATGAACAGTTAAACCATCATAAACAACGCTTTCTACTCGGGGTTCATTTTTATAAATTTCATTGAACCATTCCATTCTTTGATCTGCACTAAACATGGGGTTTTTGGAGGAATTAATTCCAATACCTATAACCACTTTATCAAACAATGGCAAAGCTCTATTAATAATATCAGTATGCCCAAGTGTTACAGGGTCAAATGTTCCTGGAAATAAACATATTCTTTGCATAATAATTAATTTTAATCATTTTCCCTTCCAGCTAATAAATAAAGGACCGCCATTCTTACTGCTACCCCATTTTCTACTTGGTTTAATATAATAGAATATTTACCATCGGCCACATCGCTATCTAATTCAACACCTCTATTAATTGGACCAGGATGCATAATAACAATATCTTTTCCTAAGCTATCTAAATTTTTCTGTTTAATACCGTATGCTAAATTATATTCTCTTAAAGAAGAAAATAAAGGTTGATTCTGGCGTTCTAATTGAATACGTAACACATTGGCTACATCGCACCATTTTAAAGCTTCTTGCAAGTTATAAGTTACTCTTACACCTAGGGCTTCACCAATATAGGTAGGAATAAGTGTAGGCGGACCAACAACCATTATTTCGGCACCCATTTTTTTAAGTAAATACATATTGCTTAAAGCGACCCTACTATGCATTATATCGCCAATTATTGCAACTTTTAATCCTTCTAACCTACCCAATTTTTCCTTCATAGAAAATGCATCTAATAATGCCTGAGTTGGATGTTCGTTTATACCATCGCCAGCGTTAACAATTGCAGCAGGAATATGTTTAGCCAAAAAGTGAGGAGCTCCTGAAGCACTATGGCGCATTACCACCATATCTACCTTCATGCTTAAGATATTATTTACTGTATCTAATAAAGTTTCTCCTTTTGCAGCGGAAGAACTACTCGCGGCAAAGTTGAGCACATCGGCAGAAAGTCTTTTTTCGGCAAGCTCAAACGACATTCTTGTTCTAGTAGAATTTTCATAAAACAAATTAACAATCGTAATATCTCTAAGAGATGGTACTTTTTTAACTGGCCTTTGTAAAACTTCTTTAAACTGTTCTGCTGTAGATAAAATAAGTTGAATATCCTCTTTTGTGAGGTCTTTAATACCAAGTAAGTGTCTGGTAGATAGTTTCATTAAAAATCAAAGCTAATTAATATTTATTAAACAAGCACCACTTCATCTCTTTCTGCTGATTCACTCCAGTTAACTTTTACCCTGTCCGAAACAATTGTGTCAATTGCTTTACCTGAATAATCTGGTTGAATTGGTAACTCTCGGCTAAACCTACGATCTATTAAAACACACAATGAAACTTTTGAAGGTCTGCCAAAATCGAGCAGTGCATCAAGCGCTGCACGAATTGTTCTACCAGTATACAATACATCGTCTATCAATACAACCGTTTTCCCTTCAATGCTAAATGGAATATCTGTTGCATTGGCAATGTGCAGTGTTTTTCTTACATCATCTCTATAAAAAGTGATATCGAGTTTGCCATATTGAATTTTTTCAGTAGGAAGTAGATTTTTTAGTTCTGCCACTATCCTATCGCTCAAAAAAATACCCCTTGGTTGAAGTCCAATGATCACTGCATTTGCAAG
>JBKJQV010000385.1:0-46106 GCA_046593815.1 Sediminibacterium sp.
GGAAAAATTGCCGGGGTAAGAACTTCGGGAACTGGGGGTTCTTTTGCGGGATCTGCAATTCTTATTAGAGGATATACTTCAATGACTGGTAGTAGTGCTCCATTATTCGTTTTAGATGGGGTGCCTATTGATAACGGCGGCGGTGGCGTTGCTTTACAAAGTGGTGTTACCAACTCCAATCGTGCTGTTGATATTAACCCTGATGACATTGAAGACCTAACTGTATTAAAAGGTGCTGCTGCAACTTCTCTTTATGGTTCTAGAGGTGCTGCAGGTGTAATTTTAATTACTACAAAAAAAGGAAAAAGAAGAGCAAAGAACAATGTAGATTTTAATTCTTCATATGCTGTTGTATCAGTAAACAGATTGCCTGATTACCAAAATGAGTATGCACAAGGAACTTCAAGTGGTGCCGCTGCTGCAACTGCAACAGTTGGTGTTTATAACTTTAATGCTTCAACTTCGTGGGGTCCAAGAATATTAGGACAAACTGTAACTAACTTTTTTGGGAAACCAGAAATATTACAAGCATATCCAAATAATGTTGCCGATGTTGTACAAAACGGATATAATCGTCAAAATACTATAGGAATTAGTGGTGGAAGTGATAAAACAACTTACCGTGTTTCATATAACAACACAAAAGAAACATATGTATTACGTGCAAATGAATTGAATAAAAATGTGTTATCATTGAACTTAAATTCAGAAGTAACTGATAAACTATCTGTTTCTTCTTATTTAAGTTTAAACAATACATCTTCTATCAGGTCTCAGCAAGGTAATCAGTTATCCAACCCTTTTTTCCGTGCATTATTTACTCCTCGTAGTTATAATTTAACTGGAAATCCTTATTATGATGCAACAGGTGCTCAGTTGTATTATGGAGGAGAAGATAATCCTTATTGGTCTTTAGATAATGTAAGATATAATGACGAAGTAAACAGATTTATTGGAAATATTGGTGCTCGTTATAAGTTTAATAGCTGGTTAAATGCTGATTTTAAATTAGGTGCCGATATTCAGAGTTTTAGAATACATGGATTTGATGAAATTGGTGCACGTGGAGGTGGTAACACTTCTGCAAATGGAACAGGCGGTATAATAGATGCAAGAAATAATTTAAGAAATATCAACTCTTATTTAACATTAAATGCTCAAAAGAAATTTGGTCAATTCAATGTATCTGCAACTTTGGGAAATGAAATTTTTGATAATTTTTCCAATAGTTTGTCTACTAGAAGTACTGGTTTATCTATTAGAGGATTTGATCAAATTAGTAATGCTACTGTTTTAAATACACCTAGTGTTGGAACTAGTCAAATTAGAACCGTAGGTTTATTTGCGGACTTTGTTGTAGATTATAAAAGATGGCTTTCATTAAACGTAAAAGCTAGAAATGATTTTGCTTCTACTTTAGCACCTGGCAACCAATCTATATTTTATCCTGCAGCCGCAATAAGCGCTTCAATGACTGATGCCATACCTACTTTAAAAAGTAAGGTATTGAATTCATGGAAATTACGTGCAAACTATGGTGTTGTTGGACGTGCAGCTCCAGCTTATAATACGGACAACTATGCTGCTTTAGGTGGTGCAGCTGATGGTTTTGGACCTAACATATCCTATCCTTTTAATGGTTTATCTGGCTATACAATTTCAAATTCTGCAGGCAATGTAAAATTAAAGCCAGAATTTACCACTGAGTGGGAAATAGGAACAGATATTGGTTTATTTGATAATAGAGTAACTATACAGGCCAATTACTATGTTCGTAAATTAACTGATGGTTTATTTGGTGTGCCTGTTTCTCCAGCTTCTGGAGTTACATCATTGTTTCAGAATGCAGGAGAAATTGAAACAAAAGGAACTGAACTTACTTTAGGATTGGTTCCAATAAAAAGTAAAGATTTTACTTGGAGCATAAATGCTAACTATACTCAATTTAAAAGTGTGGTAACTAAATTGGCACCAGGTGTTACTGTAATTACTTTAGCAGGATTTACTACTCCTAATATCAGATTGGTTGAGGGAGAAGAGTACGGAGCTATTTTTGGAAATGCTTACCAAAGAGATGCAAATGGTAATATGATTTTGCAAACTACTGGAACAAATGCCGGTTTACCTCTTCCAACTTCAGGAGTTGTTAAATTAGGTAATTCTAATCCAAAATATACTATTGGTATTACCAATACCTTCACCTACAAAATGTTCACTTTAGATGTTTTATTTGATATTCGTGAGGGAGGTGATTTATACAGTAGAAATTTAGCTGATTTAAGAAGAAATGGAGCAGTAATAGAAACGGCAGCTTTGTCAAGATTTGATAAAGACAATGTAACTCCATTGCGTAATTATCAGTTTAATGGAGTTGATGCAACAGGTGCTGCTGTTAATATTCCGATTCGTGCAGATCAATACTGGGGTAATGCAGGTAAGTATGTTGCAGCTGAAGGTTTTATTGTAAATACTTCTTGGTTTAGAGTTCGAGAAATGAATCTTACAATGAAAATGCCTAAAAGTTTGATTGATAAAACTCCATTCGGTAATATTGAATTTGGTGTATTTGGAAGAAACTTATTCTTACAAGCTAGAGACTATCCTCATCTTGATCCTGAACAAAATGCCTTGGGCTCAAGTAATATTGGAGGTTTAGAATTTAATGCTAATCCTGCAACAAGAACAATGGGCTTTAATTTAAGACTAACTTTCTAATTAAAACATTATCAATCATAAAATTTTTTAAAATGAAAAAAATATTAATTGCAATATCATTGGTTTTTTTGGTAGGGCTTAGCTCTTGCAAAAAATACTTAGATATTAATAAAGATCCAGATAGAATTGCTGAAACAGCAGCTCCTATTGATTTATTGTTAACCAACGTAACAGTTAATACAGGATTTACTGGTGGTAGTGATCTTAATCGTTATTCTAACCTCCTCGTTCAGCAATACTCAGGACAAACAACAGGAGGTGAAACTCAAACACAGCAATATGAAAAGTATCTAATACAGTCTTCAGACGTAAATAATATGTGGAGTACTTTTTATGCAACTACATTAAACGATATAGAAATAATTATACGTTTAGCTACTACTCAAAATGCTCCTTATTACAGAGGAGTTGCTAAGTTGTTAAAAGCGTATAATTATCATCACTTAGTTGATGCATTTGGCAATATTCCATTCAGTGAAACTCAACAAACAAGTGCTAATACTTCACCTATTTTTGATAATGGATCAGCTGTATATAGTTCTTTGTTAACCATT
Source organism: Sediminibacterium sp. (assembly GCA_046593815.1). Lineage (GTDB taxonomy): Bacteria > Bacteroidota > Bacteroidia > Chitinophagales > Chitinophagaceae > Sediminibacterium. The sequence goes on from JBKJQV010000385.1 coordinate 3,270, forward strand.
ATAGATGAAGCATTGGCAGATTTAAATATTACTTCAACAGGGTTAGCGCCTGGCAATAATTCCACCATTTATTCTGGCAACTTCACTACTAGAAGAGCTAACTGGATTAGATTTGGCAATACGCTCAAGTTAAGATTGCTGTTACACTATTCTAAATTGAATAGAACTGATTGTGTAACTAGAATGACAGCTTTGATAAATTCAACAGGTGTTTCTTTCTTTGGTTCAAATGCAGATAATTTTGAGATGCCTTTCTTTAATGTAACCGATAGGCAAAATCCAATGGATCAGTTTGAAATGCGCAGAACTAACTATTTATTTCCTAATAAATTTTTAGTTGATGCAATGAATACTACATCAGATCCAAGAAGACCATTCTATTTTACTCCATTTCCTTTTAACTCAACCAATTATGTTGGAGCTGTATCTGGAGATCCTCAATCACAAAAATATTCTCGATTCCATACTTACATAAGAGGAGCTGGAACAGGAGGTACTCCTTTAGCAGATGGATCTTTAAATCCATTACCTGCACAAGGAGGGATTTTGTATGATGGAACCCAAGTTGTAAGGATGCTAACTTTTTCTGAGTACAATTTTATAAGAGCTGAAGCTGCTGTTTATGGTGCACCTGGTGATGCTCAAGCGTTTTATCAAGCTGGTATTACTGCTAGTATGCAAGCTGCAGGAGTTTCTGCTGCTAATATTGCAAATTATATAGCTGCTAACGGCTCTCTAACTGGAACAGAATCTCAACGAGTAAGCAAAATTATTTCAGAAAAATTTGTAGCAAATTATGGAGTTATGCAAGAAAACTGGTCTGATTGGAGAAGAACAGGATTTCCTGCAATTGTAAAAGTTGCTAATGCAGTAACTACTGATATTCCTAGAAGTTTACCTTATCCTCAAAGTGAGATTGATGCAAATAGAAATGCACCACCACAAAAACCAAATTTATTGGTTCGCACATTTTGGGATAATCCTTAAAATTTAGTTTCTTATTTGGATAATAGCCGCTTCAATTAAGAGGCGGCTATTTTGTTTATTAGAACTTAATATGCTACTTAGTATGATCTATATTACATATTATATATTTTTAATATTACATAATTGCACTTATCAAGTGTTAGATATTTTTTAGGCAAAAAAATCGGTGAATATTGCTTTCCGTCTAAACAATTTAATTATAATTTCTGTTAATTTATCAATTCTTTAACTACTTTCGCGTCACTTAAAATTAAAACTGAAAAAATGAGAAAATTAGTCACAGTATTTCTGTGTTTGGTATTGTCCGCATTACAACTAAATGCGCAGAACAAAACCATTTCGGGAAAAATAACCGATGCAGATGGAAAATCTGTAGCCGGAGCATCGGTTCGTGTAAAAGGAACAACTCAAGGAGTTTCTTCAAATGATCAGGGATCATTTAGTATTTCTGTACCAACATCTGCAAAAACCTTATTGGTTTCTTATATTGGTATGCAAGAACAAGAAGTGAAAATTGGAACTACTTCAACTTTGAATGTGCAATTAATTCCTGCAGATAAAAGTTTGGATGAGGTAGTTGTTGTGGGTTATCAAGCTGTAAAGCGAAAAGATTTAAATGGAGCAATTTCTACTATTGGTAGCAAAGAATTAGCCCAAAAGCCTATTAGCAACTTCACTCAATTATTACAAGGTAAAACTGCTGGTTTACAAGTTGTGGGTTCAAGCGGACAGCCAGGAGCTGCAGGGTTCATAAGAATTAGGGGTACAGGATCTATCAACGCATCTAATGAGCCTTTGATTATGATTGATGGTGTTCAGGTTTCTTCAACAGCATTTGGCTTATTAAATCCAAATGATATAGAAAACGTGTCGGTATTGAAAGATGCATCAGCTGCAGCAATTTATGGATCAAGAGCTGCTAATGGAGTATTAGTAGTTACTACAAAATCTGGTAAACCTGGCGTAGCTCAAGTTAGATATTCATACCAAAGAGGTTTTGTAAGCTTGCAAGAGCTTCCTAATGTTGCGTTGATGAATTCTCAACAAAAGTTACAATGGGAGTTTGACGCAGCTCTTACCAATCCAATTGTAGATTCAATGATCTCAAATAGAATTTCAGCAGGACAATTTCCCTCTGGATCTACATTATTTAATTTAACAGCTGCTCAACGTCAAGGAATTTGGGATTTAGCTTCATCTAGAGGAGCAGGTGATTGGAGAAACTATTATTTACAAACTGGAAAAACGGAATCTCATGAAGTATCAATCAGTGGTGCTACAGAAAAAATGAAATACTTTTTTTCAGTAAATAAATTTGATGAAACAGGAATTGTATATAGAAATTTTAGAGATAGAATCGGTGCACGTTTAAACGTAGAATATAAAGCAACTGATTGGTTAACTACTGGACTGAATGTTTCTACAGCTTATGTAAAAGAATACCAAACAAGAGAATTGTTTAACTCTCAAGCTCCTTGGACTGCTTATTTTTTGACCAATCCATATGAGCCTGTGTATTTGCCAGGTGGAGCTTATAATTTAACAATGCAAGGTTTTTCTGCGTTAGAAGGTCAGGATAACAATACTTTCTTTAATAACAGGCTATCAACTTTTGCAAATGGTTTTTTAGAAGGTAGATTTTTTAAGCACCTTACTTTAAGATCGGTGGTTGCAATGAATTATAATACCTTATTGGCCGAAAGTTATTTACAACCACTTTCTAATTTAGCGAATATTTTGGGATATAATTCTAAAACCGATAATGGTAATCAAGATTTAAATACCGTTTTTACAAATACAGCTAGTTGGAATCAGTCGATCAATAATAAGCATAATATTAATTTTTTAGCTGGTCAAGAATTTTCAAAAAACAATTTCTACTCTTGGTTATTAGAGAATAGAAATTTACCTACATCATCTGTGAATACAGCAGATAATGGTTCTCTACCACAAAGAGCATCAACTTCAAGACAACAGTGGTCGATTATATCTTATTTCGCTAGTTTAGGGTATGATTACAACAAAACTTACGGCGTTAAATTAAGTGCAAGAAGAGATGGTTCTTCTCGTTTTGGAGTTAATAATAGATTTGCTAACTTCTGGGCTGTTAGTGGATGGTGGAATGCAAAGAATGAAAAATTTTTAGCTAATAATTCTATTATTTCTGAATTAAAATTTAGAGGTTCAATAGGAACTGCTGGAACTGTTCCTAACCAATTATATGGTTCTTTAGGAACGTATGCGTTAAATGCTAATTATAATAATACACCTGCAGCAGTTCCTTCTCAAATTGCTAATCCTGATTTAACGTGGGAAACCAATAAAAACTGGGATCTTGGATTAGAGTTTGGTATTTTAAATAATAGAATAACTGGTACTTTTGATTATTATAATAAACAAACCAATGATCTTTTATTTAATCAACCAGTTAGCTTAGCCACTGGATTTTCTACAGTGTTGAGTAATATTGGAACTTTAACTAATAAAGGATTTGAGATCACCTTAAATGGAGATATCATCAAGAAAAAAGACCTTGTATGGAGTGTTTCTGTTAACTATACTAATAACGATAATAAAGTTACAAGTTTAATTTCTGACAATATACCTTCAAGTAATAGCACTCGATTAGTTATTGGTCAACCATTAAATACTTTTTTCCTTGTTAGATGGGCTGGTGTAAATCCTGCAAATGGAAAGAGGCAGTATTATAAAGCCGACAATTCTATTACAGAAACTTATTCTGCAAGTGATGCTGTTTTGTTAGAAGGCAAATCTCCTTTAGCTAAATTTTTCGGAAGTGTAAGTTCTAATTTAAGGTACAAAAACTTCGATTTCTCTGTGCAATTTTATTATACAGGAGGAAATTATACCTATAATTCTCAATATCAGAACAACATTGCAGATGGTGGTGGAGCTTCAGTAGGTTTCAGACCTCAATATACTGCCTCAAATGATTATTGGAGAAAAGCTGGTGATATTGCTTTATTACCAAGTTTAACTGATCCTACACAAAAACAGAATCTTACAACTGATAAGTATTTAGAAAAAGCAAACTATGTTACTTTAAGAGATTTAGTAGTTGCATATAATTTACCAATGTCTTTGGCTAAAAAAGCTAAAATAAATGGCGTTCGTTTTTACATTCAAGGAACCAATTTATTTATAAATACCAAATTTAATGGATTGCCAGAAGTAGGTATTTTAAATAGAGAAAATGGAACTCCTGTACAACCGGGTATTCAAAATCTTTACGGATATCCTTCTAGTAAAGCAGTGACAGTTGGTTTAGACATTAAATTCTAAAAGTTAAATAATATTATTATGAAAAAGTTTTTATACTTATTTGTCCTTTTAGCACTTTTTAACTCATGTAAAAAGTCTGAATTGGATTTGGCACCTTTTAATCAAATTGAAACAAGTCTTGCTTTCGGTACGGAAACCGATGTAACCCTTGCTGTAAATGGTATGTACAATGGATTAAGACTTAATAACTATGTAAATGGTACTTGGAATATCATTGCAGATGCTATGTCTGATAATCTAATTATTAGCAGTTTAGGCCGTCAAACCCTTACTGTTTTTGGAGATTGGCGTTATAATGGAGATAACACTTTAGGATTTTTTCAAACAGGATACACCATTAATAGAAGAGCTAATGCAATCCTAGAAAATATTGAAAGATTCCCAGCTGGAGCATTTAAAGACAATGCTAAAGGTGAAGCGTTAGCTTTAAGAGCAATGCTTTACTTAGATATGGTTAGAGTGTATAGTAAAACATTTGAAAATGCTACTACAACAGATTCAACTTTATCTTATGTAACTAGTTCAGATGCAAAACTTCTACCCACAAAAGAATCAGTTCGTGGATTTTATGGCAAAATAATAGCTGATTTAACTAATGCTTTGCCATTAATAGCTTCAAATAACGGAGTCGGAAGATTAAATAAAGCAGCCGTTTCTGGTTTGTTGTCTCGTGCATATTTATATACAGGAGATATGGCCAATTGCATTACTGCTTCAAATGCAGCTTTAGGAACTACCCCTGTACTTCCTAATATTACTGATTTCCCTAGAATTTGGACAGATGCTACTAATAACGGTGTGTTGTTCAAAGTATTGAATACTGTAATTGATAATATAAACGCACAAGGTGTTAATTATTATCAAATAGTTGGTGGACTGATCAAATCTGAATATGTTGTTGAATGGAACTTACGTCAATTGTATTTACCTTCTGATGTTAGAACATCTTCTTATATTCAATCAAGTCTTTTTAATGGCGTTTTACAAAATCACGTTATTAAATATAATAATAGAGGAGCTGGAACTGTTGCTGGTGTAGTTGATGCAAAAACACTAAGAACTGCAGAAGTTATACTTAACAGAGCTGAAGCTTATCAACGTTCTGGATTTAATAGTCAAGCTCTTGCTGACCTTAATCTTTTGAAATCAAATAGATATAGTCCTTTCACACCAATTGTAGGACTTACTGGCGCTGCTTTATTAGCTGAAATATTAGCAGAGAGAAGGCTTGAATTGGCTTTTGAAGGCGATCGTTTTTGGGATTTAAAGAGAAGAAATCTTCCTGTAACAAGAGATGCAACTAAAGGTGATAGAGCAGATGGTACTGGAGTAAAGTATATATTCACCACTTTACCTGCTGGTGACTATAGATTTCAAATTCCTTTTCCTCAATCTGAAATTAATTACAACACTGGATTTAAGCAAAATCCTGGATATTAATTTAATTTACTAAATAAAAAGAGGCTGTTTCATAAAGAAACAGCCTCTTTTTATTTAAGCTTATTACTTAATAATTTATTATTGATGTAAATGTGCGCATCTTAAATAATAAACCTAACAATTTATTTAAGTATTTCATTTAATTTGATTACTAAATCATTTCCCCTTAAATCAGCAGCTATTATCTTTCCTTGAGGATCAATTAATACATTAAAAGGAATAGCAGATAACTGATACAATCCTACCATACTGCTTTCCCATTGCTTTAAATCACTAACCTGCATCCAGCTTAATTGATCGTCTTTAATAGCTTTTAACCAAGCTTCTTTATCGTTGTCTAATGAAACACCAACAATAGTAAAATTTTTATTCTTGAATTGATTGTAAGCTGCAACAACATTTGGATTTTCTTTTCTGCAAGGTCCACACCAACTTGCCCAAAAATCTACCAATACATATTTGCCTTTTAAGCTGCTTAATAAAAATGGTTTTCCGTTTACATCTGGTAAATTAATTTCAGGCGCACTTTTATTGAGTAATTTAAAGCCAGATGCTTCATTTGCTGCATTTGGCGTTGCTTTAGCATTTACTATTGCTTTTATTTTTTGTAAGCCTGTATGGTCTTTAAATTGATTAGAAGCTTCATTTACCAAAACTTTTAGTTCATCGGCGTTTACTGTGCGAGATGCCATCCCTATTGCATAATATTTTGCAGCCGGACTTTTACTTTCTTTTATAAAATTACGAATAGTATTATTCATATTTTTAATCTGCATTTCTCTTTCAGACTTGGCAATCGTTAATAAACTATCGTTGCCTGGTTTTTTCTGTAATGTATCAATTTTATTGAAAATGGCGTATAGTTCAGCATCTTGCTTTTTATAATTTTCAAATAAAGCATGTAAACTTTCTGATGCTTTAGATCCAGTTATTTTATACGCTGTAAATTTATTTGCATCTAGTGCAACTTCAATAATATCATTGTCGTTAACTATCAATACATCTGGACCATTTTCTAATACCAATCTATATAAACCCTCTTCTCTAGCAATTCCTTTCAACAAAAAATCTCCATTTTTTTCAATGGATCCAGAGTCTAACACGATTGGATTTTCGCCCCCAAAAGGGAGTTCTTCTAAAAATACTTTTGTTGAAACTGCATTTTTTATTTTGCCTGTTACTGTAAATCCGCCATATTTTTTTTGCTGACAAGCAGATAAAAATACTATACCAATTAATACTACTAATACTTTTTTCATTTATCTATTTTAATTTTTCTTCTAATAATTGTGTTACTATTTTTGGATCTGCTTTTCCTTTGCTTCTTTTTTTAACTTCCCCAACAAATAAACCAATTAACCCTTTTTTACCTTTTTTGTATTCAGCAACTTTATCAGGCATGGCTTCTAAAACTTCGTCTATCCAAACTGCTAAATCTCCTGAATCGCTTACCTGCATTAATTGTAACTCATGTGCTATACGCATTGGACTTTCATTCCTTTCAATTATAAATGGTAAAATTTTTGCAGCTGCTACCGAAAAATTAACTTTCCCTTCTTCTACTAATTGCATTAATTCTACTAATAATATTGGTTGTAAATTAAAACCACTAAAGTCTTTTTGTTGAGTATTTAAAAATTGACGAATAGGTCCAAGCATCCAGTTGGCAGCTATTTTATATAAGTCAGTATGTTGAATTAATTGCTCGAAATAATTGGCGGTTGCTTTATCCTCACTTAATTGTGCCGCATCGTAATTGCTTAGCCCATATTCTTGTTGGTAGCGTAAATACAAGTTTTCTGGTAAAACGGGTAATGATTTTTCAATACTTTTTATATATTCATTGGTTAAAACAAATGCTGGTAAATCGGGGTCTGGAAAATAGCGGTAATCATTAGCTTCTTCTTTATCTCTTAAAGAAAATGTAGTATCATTTGTTGCATCAAAACTTCTAGTTTGTTGTTTAATGTTATTTCCTATTTCTACTTCTTCAATCATGCGATTGATTTCTACTTCAATGGCTTTTTTAACATTTCTAATTGAATTCAAATTCTTCACTTCTACTTTTGTTCCTAAAATCTTTTCTCCTTTTAAACGAATTGAAACATTTGCATCACATCTCAAACTTCCTTCTTCCATATTACCATCACAGATGTCGAGCCATCTTACTAATTTTCTAATTTCTGTAACATAATGCCATGCTTCTTCTGCGGAATATAGATCTGGCTCTGTTACAATTTCTATTAAAGGAGTGCCAGCACGATTTAAATCAATGCATGAATTTTCGTCATCAATATCGTGTATGCTTTTGCCAGCGTCTTCTTCTAAATGTATTCTATTTAATTGAATATATCTTTCACCGGCTAGGGTTTTGATTTTAATTTTACCGCCCTTACAAATAGGAGTAGTGTGTTGAGATATTTGATAACCTTTAGGTAGGTCAGGATAGAAATAATTTTTTCTTGCGAAGTAATTAGTATGTACAATCTCACAACCACAAGCTAACCCCATTTTGATGGCGTATTCAATAGCTGTTTTGTTTGTTTTTGGTAAAGTGCCAGGATGCCCCAAAGTAATTGGACTTACATGGGTATTTGGTTCTGCTCCAAAAGCAATGCTGTCTCCACAAAATAATTTGCTTTTTGTTGATAGTTGAACATGCACTTCCAAACCAATTACTGCTTCGTATTTATCTGAGTTGATCATTAATTACAAAAATAACTAACTATTTAGCTAAGTAGTTTATTTCTTAAAGTATTTGGTGTTTAAACAACACTAAAAAAGCCGTACCTAGTTAGATACGGCTCATCAACTTTTAGGATAAAATTTATAAATTAGCTGTTTTTAGTTTTCTAGGAATTTTAACTTCTATTACTTGCGTTTTTCCATTTCTATCTATTGATAATTTGAATGAATCGCCATCTTTCAATTCTTTAGTTTTTTCTTGTAATTCATCTACTGAAGCTAATGTTTTTCCATCAATAGCAGTAATCAAGTCGCCCTTTTTAATTCCTGATTTAGCTGCTACCATCATTTCATTAGCATCCAAAACTTTTACGCCTTTTCCATCTTCAGTATCTTGAACTTGTAACCCTAGTTTAGAGGGATTTTTTCTTAGAAATTTCATTCCCTCAGGAAAATCACCCATTCTAAACTCTTTCATATTGTCCATTCTAGGAATCATATCACTATCAAAATTAAATACCATTTCCTCATTGACCATTTTATCTAAAGTTGCAGAAGTTGTATTTGTTTTTCCATCTCTTAAATAGGTAATTGTAATTTTATCGGAAGGTTGGTGATTTCGAATTGTTTCGGATAATTTTTCAGGAGAGTCAATAATTGTTTGATCTACTTTAGTTATAATATCATTTGATTTTAATCCAGCTTTTGAAGCGGCACTTTCCTTAGACACTTCGCTAATTTTTACTCCTTCATTTGATTTTTCTGTTGTTACTCCTAATCTAGGTTTATTGCTCATCATTTTATCATCACTAAATAAGCGCATATTTCCTTTTGGAAATTTCATATTCTTACCAACAAGATGTAAAGCCTTTAATTCTTCTTCACTCATTTTAGATATATCTTTTCCATTGATGATTACTTTGTTGCCATCAATAGTAACATTCATTTTTTCATTTCCTCCACTTTGTTTTTGAATGATAATTTCAGATTTATTATTTTCTGTTTGAGAAAATGTAGTAGTAGATGCAATAATGGTAACTAATACAATAAACATTTTTTGTTTCATGATGTATATGTTTTACTTCTCCAAAAATAAAACAACCATTATAAGAAATGCTATAATGGTTGTTAATTAAGGTTAATGAATGTTTAAAATTTAGCTAATCAATTCCCTTACTTTGGATATTACTGCTTCTAGGTTAGAAGCATCTTGTCCGCCTGCCGTAGCCAAAGTTTTTTGACCGCCACCACCACCTTTTATTATTGGCGCAACTTGCTCTTTAATAATTTTTGGTGCTTCTAATCCTTTTAGACTAGCAACACTATCAGATAAAAGTACTATCACAGCAGCTTTGCCACCAATATTTGCACAAAGCACTACTAGGTAGTTATTTCCTAACCCTGCTTTTAATTCGTATGATAATTTTTTTAAGTGATCGGCATTGCTTACATCTATAACTTTTCCTATAAAATATCCTTCTTCAGTTGCTGAGAATGGAAATGGAACTTTTTCCTCTAATAAACTTTCTTTAATGGAGGTTAACTGTTTAGCTTCAATACTTTCCAGTTTTTTCTCAAGTTCCTGTTTTTCTAGTATCATTTTTTCAATAGCTTTTACTGGGTCTTGAGATTTAAGCAGATTGGTAATTTCCTTTAAGCTTGCAAATTGTTCATTTATAAAATTATATGCTTTACTTCCTGTGATAGCTTCAATTCTTCTAACACCAGCAGCAACTGCAGATTCGGCTGTTATTTTTATCAAACCTATCATGCCTGTATGCATTATATGAGTTCCGCCACATAATTCAACAGAGAAGTTCGCGTCTATAACAACTACGCGAACTGTATTGCCATATTTTTCTCCAAATAGAGCCATTGCACCTAATTTCAGAGCTTCTTCTTTGGGCATTTCTGTTATTATTACTGGTAAATTTTCCCTTATTTTATCATTCACCATTTTTTCGATAAGCTGAATTTCTAGATCGGTTACTTTAGTAAAATGAGAAAAATCGAAACGTAGTGTTTCTTCATTTACTAAAGACCCTTTTTGGGCAACATGTGTGCCTAATACTTCTCTTAATGCTGCATGTAGGAGGTGTGTTGCGGTATGATTGTAACTTGTAAATAAACGTTTTTCTATATTAATTCCTGCTGAGCATATTGCAGTTATGTTATTTGGTAATTCATTTACAAAATGAACAATTAATGCGTTTTCTTTTTTTGTGTCAGTTACTTCAATGTTTTTATCTTCAAACTCTAACCATCCACAATCGCCAACTTGCCCGCCACTCTCTGCATAAAAAGGAGTAGTATTTAAAACTATTTGGTATTGTGTTTTTCCTTTCGAACTAATTTTTCTATACTTGTTAACCTTACTCTTTACTAAATAGTTACTATATCCTACAAATCCATCTCCTTGTTCTTCAGAAACTATAATCCAATCTTCTGCATCTAAAATAGATGCGGCTCTACTTCTATCTTTTTGTTGTTTCATTTCAGTTTCAAAACCAACTTCATCAATTGTGAAATTATTTTCTGAGGCAATTAGTTTTGTTAAGTCTAATGGGAAACCAAAAGTGTCGAACAATTCAAAAGCGGGTTTTCCTTCAATCTTTTTATTACTTGATTGCTTGATAATATCATCAATTCTTTTTAATCCTTTATCTAAGGTTCTTAAAAAAGCTTCTTCTTCTTCTTTAATAACTTTGGCAACAAAGTTTTGTTGCTTAATTAATTCTGGGAAAACAGTTTCGAATTGAGTTGCTAGCAATGGTATTAGTTGATGCAATAATGGTTGCTTATAATCAAGATATGAATAATAATACCTTACTGCTCTGCGCAATATTCTTCTAATAACATAGCCAGCTCCAGTATTTGATGGAAGTTGTCCATCGGCTATTGTAAATGCTATGGCCCTGATATGATCTGCAATTACACGAAATGCTATAGCTTCTTTACTATCACTATAATCGTATTTCTTGCCAGTAAGATTTTCTGTTACTTCAATAGTTCCTGTAAAAACATCAGTATCATAATTGCTTTGTTTTCTTTGAATAACTCTTACTAAGCGTTCGAATCCCATTCCAGTATCTACATGCTGAGCTGGAAGCGACTGAAGAGTACCATCTTTTAAACGATTGAATTGCATGAATACATTGTTCCAAATTTCAATTACTTGAGGATGGTCGTTATTCACTAAAGTTCTTCCATCCACTAAATTTCTTTCTTCATCAGATCTGCAATCAACATGAATTTCAGTGCACGGTCCACATGGACCAGTATCTCCCATTTCCCAAAAATTATCTTTTTTGTTCCCTAATAATATGCAGTCTTCAGCTATCACTTTTTTCCATTCATTAAATGCTTCTTGGTCCTTTGGTAAACCTTCTTTTTCATCGCCCTCAAAAATGGTTACATATATTCGGTCTTTATCTAGCTTGTATACTTCGGTTAATAGTTCCCAACTCCACGCAATAGCTTCAGCTTTAAAATAATCACCAAAACTCCAATTGCCCAACATTTCGAACATGGTATGATGATAAGTATCAACACCTACTTCTTCAAGGTCATTGTGTTTTCCACTTACACGCAAGCATTTTTGTGTATCTGCAATTCTGGTATATTCTGCCTTACGATTACCCAGAAAGTAATCTTTAAATTGGTTCATTCCTGCATTGGTAAATAGCAGCGTAGGATCGTTTTTAACCACTATTGGAGCGGATGCTACGATTTGGTGCTTTTTTGAAGCAAAAAAGGCTAAAAATTGTTGGCGAATTTCGGCACTCGTCATCTTCTATTACTTTTTATAGCCCATATAGGGCGTAGAAACTATATTTGTTGGTATTTTAAAGGTGAGCAAAGGTAAGGATTTAGCTGACTTTGCCCTATGATTGATGCTTAATGAAGAAGGTAAAATATTTTTTTAATACAAATACATTACGTTATGAGAAGCTTGCTACTCCTCTTAGGGTGCGTTTATTACAGGTAATTGGATATATAGCTGCATCCATTGTAACAGGTATTATTATATTTATTATTACATTCAATTATATCGATTCTCCAAAAGAAAAATTACTTAAACAGCAGAATTTCGATCTAAAGCAGAATTACAGCTTAATATCTGAAAGGGTTAAACAGCTTGAATTAAAAATGGATGAAATTGAAAACAGAGACAACAATGTATACCGCTCTATTTTTGAATCGGCTCCAATACCAGATAGTGCAAGGATCAAAGACATTGAAACCAAAAAAGAAGTTAAACTGGTTCAAAGCTTGGGTGAAACTGAACTCATTAACAGTATGGCAAAACAGCTGAACAATCTTTCAATGAGAATTGCTTTTCAGTCAAAATCATTCATAGAAATTGTTGATTTAGTTAAGAATAAAGAAAAATTATTAGCTGCAATTCCTTCCATTCAGCCAGTTAGCAATAAAAGCTTAACAAGAGTGGCGTCTGGTTATGGTTATAGAATTGATCCAATTTATAAAGACAGAAGATTACACGCTGGGCTTGATTTTACAGCTCCATCGGGCACGCCTATTTATGCAACTGCAGATGGAGTAGTAAAAGATGCAGGATTTAATACTGGAGGATTTGGAAACAGAGTAGTATTATATCATGGTTTTGGATATGAAACTACATACTCTCATATGTACCGAATTAAAGGAAGAGTAGGTGAAAAAATTAAGAGAGGTGAAGTAATTGGTTATATTGGAAACTCTGGAAAAAGTACTGGGCCACATTTGCATTATGAAGTTCATAGAAATGGAGTAGCAGTAGATCCTATATATTATTTTTATAATGATCTTACACCTGCTCAGTTCGATAGAATTTTAAAATTAGCAGCAGCAAGTAATCAAAGCTTCGATTAATATCAAATTGGTAAAACAATTTTAAATTCTTTTTGTAATTATTAAATTAAAAACTACAAATTGGAACCTGGTGTACGAGAATATCTAGTCCGTATTTTAAATACTATATCTGTTGGTATATTGTGGCTTGCCATTAATTCTACTTTTGGTATAATGTATGATTATGGATTTGTTCATGATCATTTAACAACAGGAAATATCTTTTTTTATATATGGTTTTTATGCAGCCTTTCGCTATTTCTTTGGTGGGTTATCCGGCTATGGAGTAAGCCAATTAATTTTAATGAAGACTAATTTTTTCCGTCTTTGGCGTCTAAAATTATTGGTGAATTCCCTTTTCCTAAAACGATTACTTTGGCATTTGGAGATGTTACAAGAGCTTTCATTACTTGTATTTGTTCATATTGTAATTGTTTATCACCTAATCCTGCACTAATAATTTTTTGATAGTCAGCTATTCCTTGAGCTTCTACACGCTTACGTTCTGCTTCTTGCTTTTCTTTTTGTAATACAAATTCCATTTTTTGTGCATCTTGCTCAGCTTTGATTTTATCTTCAATAGATGTTTTAACATTAGCTGGTAGTGTAATATTTCTCACTAATAATTGTTCTAAAACCAATCCTCTTTTTTTAAAATCTTCATCTATACTTTTAAAAATTCTACCTTGAAAAAGATCTCTTTTAGTGGAATATAAATCAATAGCTGTAAAGTATACGGCATTGTCTCTAATTTTTGTTCTTGTAAGTGGACGAACAATTTTATCTCTATAATCTAATCCAGTTTCGCGTATTAAGCGAGGCGCTTGATCACTGGTAACTCTATATAAAACGGTAAGATCAATAATTACTTCTAAACCATCAGCTGTTAAAACTCTAATTGCATCGTCACCTTCCTTATCACCTTCATCATGAACCCCACTCATTGTGTAATTGAGTGTTTTTACATCTACTGTTTTTACATCTACTAAAGGATTAATAACATTTAACCCGCTAGTTAATATATCATTATCGATTTTGCCAAAAAGCGACTTAACGCCGATTTGACCAGCATCAATTTGCTTTATGCAAGAAGTTAAAAAGCCTAAAATAATTATAGCTATACCTGCAAAGCGAATGCCTTTTGCTAGTTTAATGAATTCTTCCCTTTGTTTGTTTAAAAATAGGGAAACTATAAAAACGAGTAAGCCTAAAAAAATAAGTACCATGAGTTTTTTTATTAGTAGTGTATGAGTATTAAATAGTACAAATCAATAGTTGATTTTTTTAGTAAGATAGGGTTGTAAGGTACAGTTTATTTTAATAAAAATGGTTAACTTGTACTAATGAATTATGTACATCATCTTTCGAAAGATAAAAAATTAAGCAAAGTAATTGGGACAGACTATCATGAATTGAAGATGCGTAAAAATATCCCGATCCGATTGATGGCAAGTATTATGAGTCAACAACTTAGTACCAAAGTTGCAGCAGTAATTTTTAAACGTTTTCTTGAACTTTATAATGGGAAAGAACCAAAATCTCAACAAGTACTTGATACATCTCATGAAATTTTGCGAGCAATTGGATTGAGTAATGCAAAGGTTAGCTATATTAAAAATGTTGCTGAATTTTGTATTGAACATGAAATAACAGATAAAAAATTGGCAAAGTTAACAAATGAAGAAATAAGTGAACTTTTGATTCAGATAAAAGGAGTTGGTAAATGGACTGTAGAAATGTTATTAATGTTTAGCTTAGGTAGAGAAGATGTATTTGCTGTAGATGATTTGGGTATTCAACAAGCAATGACAAAACTATATCAATTAGATGTTGGCGATAAAAAACAAATGAAAGAAAAAATGGTAAAAATAGCAGCTAAGTGGAGTCCATATAGAACTTATGCTTGTTTACATTTATGGAAATGGAAAGATTCTTAAGCAGAATTTCTTGCTGCATTAATTATCCCAAACATGCTTCTGGTGATTAATTTTTCATAAATATTTTTTTGCTCTTCGGTTAGCATTTTATTATGAAGTTGATGTAAAGCGTATTGCTGAATAGTTAATAATGGCAAAACTATTTTATCTCTTAATAAAATGGAAGCTCTGGCAGTTTGATCTTCTTGCATTAGTTGATTATTATTTGCCAATTCTAATACTAATACTTTTGTTAAATCGTATTCTTTTTTAATTAATTCCCAAACTGCTCCATATAAAGGGTCGATTTTAATATAATTGGTTAATGGAAAGAATGACTTAAGCATACTCATCATGCTATTATCAATAAGTGTTCTAAAAAAAGGTGAATTATTAAACAAGTCTTTTACTTCTTCCCATTTTCCTTTTTCTTTCATCATATTTAATGCTGTGCCAACTCCAAAGTATCCGGGAACATTCTGTTTCAGTTGGCTCCAACTTCCAACAAAAGGAATAGCTCTTAAATCTTCAAATTTCAGTTCAGTAGAGTTCCCTCTTTTGCCCGGCCTACTTGCAATATTACTTTTGCTATAATAATTTAATGGACTAAACTGTTGCATGTAAGGCAAGAATTGGGGATGTTCTTTAAATGATTGGTAAACACCGTATGAAATTTCTCCTAATTCTGTTAGTAAATTTCTTTCTGATTGAGACAACTGTGCTCTTGTTTCTGCAAATACAGTGTTGCTTACACCAGCACTAAGAAATTGCTCTAAATTATATTGAGATGATTGAATAGTGCCAAAGTTAGAAGTGATGGTTTGTCCTTGTATGGTTAATTGTATTTCTTCATTTTCAATATTATTACCCAACGATGCATAAAACTTATTAGTTTTTCCACCGCCACGAGACGGTGGTCCACCGCGACCATCAAAGAATTTTACTTTAATACCATGTTTTCTTGAAATTGTTGTTAGTTGCTCTTTTGCTGTATAAATACTCCAATTGGCTTGTAAATAACCTCCATCTTTAGTGCCGTCACTAAAACCTAGCATGATTGTTTGCAGTTGATTTCTTTGAGCTAGATGATTTTTATAAATGGGATAAGTATAAAGAAATTCCATGATAGCTTCTGCGTCTTTTAAATCATCTATTGTTTCAAATAATGGAACAATATCTACCGATAATTTATTAATGTCCCATCCACATAATCGAAACAAAGTAAACACTTCAATTACATTTAGCGCTGTTCTACAATTGCTTATAACGTATCGATTGCATCCTGCTTCACCATTAATTTGTTGAATTGAATTTATTGCAAAAATACTTTCAACAGTATCTTTTGCTATTTCTTCAGTTGTATCATTTGTTCGAATTACTTGATCGATAATGCTAAGTGCATTAATTTTTTCAGATTCATCTAATAATAAATAGTTGTCAGGTAAAATACCTTTTGAATTATTCTTTAGTAATGTTTGATTAATATCAACTAGTACTTTGGTGTGTATTCTACTATCTTGACGAACATCTAATGAGGCAAACCAAGTTCCAAAAATATTTACTTTATTAATAAGGCTATCAACTCGATTAATATATAAACCATGATAATTTTCTTGTATTAACTTTTTAATTATTTCTAACTTCTCTAATAATTCTGCCCGATGAATTCTTTTACTTTCTTTAGGGCGAAATACATTTTCATATAATTGTGATTCTAGCTGACTTACCAATATATCAACTCCAGCAAAAGTAAGTTTACGTTTTAGTTTTCGAATATCTCTATAATAACAAACAATAATCGCACTTCGTAATGATTCAGCAACTTGTAATGTAGTGGCTGCATTTACAAATGGATTTCCATCTCTGTCTCCCCCGGGCCAAAAACCCAATTCTATAAATGGATTGTTATTTTGATAATCGCCATCAAAAATCTCTCTCTGAATGAAATTATAAATGTTACCAATAGAGTGATACAATATATTTTCTAAATACCACATTAAATTGATGGCCTCATCAAATGGTGTAGGTTGTTTTTTATTAAAAAAGGGGGTGATTCCTAATTGTTGTATAAATAAATTAATTACTTGAAAATCATTTTTAGAAATGGCTTCTCCCAAATCATGAATAATTCCTAATACACTTCCAGGATAAAATTGAGTGGGGTGAGCTGTTAATACAACCCTAACTTTAAAGTTATTGAGTTTTTCTTTTAATGCCGGAATTTTTCCTCCAAAAAGAGCTTCATTGTATAAAGCTTTTAAACTTCCAGCTCCATTAATATTATTAACTGTTGTAAATGCTGCATCTTCAATAGCGTCGAACAAAACAACCTGACGCTCAATATATTGAACAAACTTAAAAAGCCTTTCTACTTTATCGGCTTCGTTAGCCGCAGTTGTATGCTGTGCAAAAAAATGTTCGATAATCTCCATTGGATTTTTTCCTTCATTGTATCCATCTACACAAGCTTGTAATAATATAGGCAATAAAGCTCCAACATTTGCTATGCCCGAAAAGGGCAACGCAGCGAATAAACTATTATAAATTGTGTATTTATCTGTAACGTTTTGACGAAAAGCCTGAATATTTGATTGATTGGGCATATGATTGATTCTGCCTCAATTTAATACATTTTTTAGGATGTTAAAAATGAATGAATTTAAAAGTATCTAGAAAAAAAATTATTCTTAATTTCAATTTATGCTTCGATTCAATATCGCCAATAATTCAATAATAATTTTCACTCTTTTTTTAATGGTTGCATCATGTAGTAAGAAAGATCAAACATCAACTCCTAATACTCCAGCACCAGTTCCAATTCCGCCTATAATAGGAAGCAATATAAGTGCACCTCCAGCTTTTGGCTTTTATGTTGTTGGATATTTTCCTAGTTATAGAGACCCAGCTGCGATAACGGATCAAAAATTTAGGATGTGCAATGTTATTAATTACGCATTTGCAAATGTTGGTTCAACAGGAGTGTTAACCGTAGTAAGTCCTTCAGTACTTACTGCAGTTACTTCAAAAGCAAAAGCAAATAATGCTAAAATATTTATAAGTGTATCAGGATTAGCAGCGGATTTTAAAAATATGGCCAATACTTCATCTGGAAGAAATGCCTTTGTAAGTCAGATAATGGGTGTAGTAAGATTGTATAATTTAGATGGGGTAGATATCGATTGGGAATTTCCAAGAACTGATGATGGAACAGACATTAGTTATGCTTCCTTCATGAAAGAATTAAGTGATAGTTGTCATACAAATGCAAAGTATTACCTATCTGCTGCAATTACAGCCGGAAAATATGCAGGCGTAATTAGAGATGGGATTAGCAACACATTATGGACCAATAATACAGTTGATTTCTTTAACATTATGGCGTATGATGATTTTAGTACTACAGTGCCTTTTAAACACCATAGCGATTTTGCATTGGCTCAAACTTGTTTAAACTATTGGGTAGTAACGAGAGGAATGCCTGCTGCAAAAGCAGTTTTAGGAATTCCAGCATATGGACGACCTAGTGGAATAACACAAACCGGAACAGTACTAACTTATAATACTATTACCAGCGGTTCTGGATCAGCATTGTTAGATTCTGCAGTAGTAACTGCTGGTGGTTTTACCAACTATACTATTTATTATAATGGGCAACCCACTGTAAAACGTAAAGCCATGTTGGCTAAATCAATGGGTAATGGTGTAATGATGTGGGAAAAAGGTCAAGATAGAAATGATGGACTTTCTTTATTAAAGGCTATATGCGATACTATTGGTAGGACATATTAAACCATTTGAATATTTATTGGTCATACTATTGAAAACACTTTAATGTTTACTGAAGATCAGACATTGGTAGTACAATTTAAAACGGCATCTACCAAAGAAGCTGCTTATACAAGTTTGGTAAAAAAATACCAAGAGAAATTGTATTGGCATATTCGTAGAATGGTAGTTGAACATGAAGATGCAAATGATGTGTTGCAAAATACATTTATAAAAGTATGGAATGGGTTAGCTTCTTTTAGAGAAGATAGCCAGTTATATACTTGGTTATACCGAATAGCCACAAATGAATGCTTAACATTTATAGAACAAATTAAGAGGAAGTCGGTTATTAATTTTGATGATATTGCTGAAGATTTTAGTAACAAGGTAAAAGCAGATGCTAATTTTGATGCTAATCGGTTGGAATGGAAATTACAAGTTGCAATTCAGCAACTACCTGAAAAACAGCGAGTTGTATTTAATCTGCGTTATTACGACGAAATGCCATACGAAGAAATGAGCACAGTTTTAGATACAAGTGTTGGAGCACTAAAAGCAAGTTATCATCATGCAGCCAAAAAAATCGAAGAATTTATAAAGAATAGTTAAACTAAACACTGCTTTTGTAGTCAAAGTATTGAAAATGAATCAGCAGAATACCATATTAGAGGAATTGAAAACAATTGCGCCCTTGGTTGCTTGTATAAATAATAAGATGCCACAACAAATTCCAGCTGGTTATTTTGAAGCTTTTGCTGAGAACATATTGATTTTAGCAAAACAAGAATCAGATATAACAGATGCTGAAAATGAGTTGAATCATATTGCTCCATTATTAAATCAAATATCCCGAAAACCGATACAAACTTTACCTCAAGGATATTTTGAATCCTTTAATGTGGAATTGCCCAAGCATCAATCTCAGGTAGTTAAAATGCCATTCATTCGTAAATTGATGACTTATGCTTCTGCAGCAATTGTTGCAGGCATATTGGTAACCGCAGGTTTTTTATACAACAATAAAAGCAATCATTCTTTCGATTATGATCAATACAATAAAATAAATATTACTACAGCAATGAATGATTTATCGGAAGATGAAATGGTAAATTATTTGAATAGTGCATCGTCATTAAATATAATTCACTCTTCAATTGACACAGAATTAATTAATGAAAGTGAAGGTAATTTTGAACATATTGCCGATGAAGAAATGTTACAGTATTTGAATGAGAATAGTATTAAGCCGATTAAAAAAACAAGTTAAAAGTATGAAAAAGATTTTTTTGTTGATATTAGTAAGTTTTGGAATTGTTACTAGTGCAATCTGTCAGGTTAAGCCTAATAAACAAGGTTTTAATAAAAATAATATAGAAGCTTTAAAAGTTGCTTATATCACTCGTCAGCTAAACCTTACAGCCGAAGAAGCACAAAAATTTTGGCCTGTTCACAATGTTTATTTTGAGGAATTGAAGAAAGCAAGAAAGGATAATTTAGATAATGAATTAGCTTTTGAAGAAAAAGCGCTTTCTGTTCGAAAAAAATACAGCGCAGAATTTAAAAAAGTATTGATAAGTGATGAAAGAGTAAACAAAGTATTTACTTCAGATCGAGATTTCAATAACGAGTTACGCAAAGAGTTGAAGAATAGAATGATGAACAATCCCAAATTTAAAAAGCGAATACAACAAGATCCCGAATCAAATATAAATAATTAAGTAAGGCTTTGTTTAAATACAGGAGTAGCAATATCGTGGTAAAATAAGAATGACCATTCCTGCTTTTTGCCTTCTTCCCACCAAAATCTTCTTAACTCCATACACTTCTTGCCATCGAAATCATATTTTGCAATAAATCTGCTTTTCATTTGCTGTAATTGAGGTGCGTCATCCCCTCCAAAAAATATTATTTCATTATCTTCCTCAATCCAGAATACCTGATGAAATTTACTGTGAGCTCCTGTAAGTTCATATTTTATATAGTTATCTATATAACCACTGTCCTCATCTAGCCAAACAACTTTGCTAAATTCTTGTAAAAGCGCAAAATCTTCTTTTATATAGGATGCTGAGCCAATGCCCATTGCAAAATCAAATTCTTTGCTATGAACATAGTAGGTTGCATAAGGGAAACTGATGAATTGCTCTCCAGTAATTTCATTTTTTGTAGTAATCCCACCAGCATGGTCTTTGTGTAAATGACTTAATAATACTTTTGTTATATCATTTGGATTTATTCCTGCTTGTTCTAGATTGTATAATAATTGTGACTTTCCATTTGGCAAATTATAGCCAAGCCCAGTATCTATAAGTATAATATCCTTTGAAGTTATTATTACAAAGGGTTGAATTTCTACTAATAAACTACCAATAGGTCTGTTATTGAGTTCTTCAACAGATGTATTGAATGGAACAAAAATTTTTGTTTTATCAATTGTAAAGCTTCCTTCTGATAAGGGAATAATTTTCATGAATGCGTTTTAACGAAGTACCATTTGACGATCGGCATCGAGTCTGAGTAAAATAAATAATAAAATGGTAAATGAAACCAATGAAGAGCCACCATAGCTAATAAATGGAAGGGTTACGCCAGGGGAGGGAAATAATCCAATTGTCATACAAATATTGAATGCAAGATGAAAGAAAAATATACTGGCAACACAATATGCATACACCCTGCTGAAAGTACTTCTTTGCCGTTCTGCTATGGTAATAAATCTAAAAAGAAGAAATAAATAAATTAATAAAAAAGCCAAACATCCTACAAAGCCAAATGCTTCGGCTAAAGAAGCAAAAATAAAATCTGTATGCTGTTGAGGAACATATTTACCCCTTGTTTGTGTACCTTTTAAAAATCCTTTACCCCAAAAGCCACCAGACCCAATAGCAATTTTGCTTTGTCTAACATTATAATCGTCTGGTTTTCGAGGAGCTTTATCAGATTTTTTTGCAGAGCGATTGTTTAAGTTACAATCATAATCTTTACCAAATGCACTGTAAACTCGTGCACTTTGGTAACACTCTAATACGTTATTAAAAATAAATGGAACAGCAAATCGTTGTATGCCAACGCAAGCAAACCAAATAAATAAAATTATGTAGAGTAACCCTTTACTTTTTTTAATTATTTTTCTAAAAAGATAAATACAAAATATTGCAGCTACAGATAAAATAATTGCTAAAGTGTTGGGCTCAATTAATAAAGTAGAAATAATTAACGCAACAAAAGAAAATCCGATAATTAAAACAATTGGCGAAAGTCCTTCGCGAAACATTACTAGAAAAAAACTAAAATAAACCAATGCCATTCCAGCTTCATGTTGAGCAATTGAAATTACAGCTGGTAAAAGACAAATAATACCAGCAGTAATTTGAGATTTTAACTTCGAAAAATCAGTTTCTTGCCTCGATAAAAATTTTGCTAAAGCTAATGCAGTAAATATTTTGCAAATTTCTACTGGTTGAAGATTAAACCCACCTGCTAACGGAATCCAACTTTTTGATCCGTTAATATTCTTCCCGATTACAAATGTTGACAACATTAATAAAATGCCAAATACATAAAATAGATTGGCAAATGCTGTAAATAATTTACTATCAGTTAATAAAATTAAAGTAGCAATAATTATACAAATGCCTGCAAAAATTAATTGTTTGCTATAATTTGTTTTACCATTTAAAAAAGATTGAATCCAGTTTGAATCTGTTCTATATTCAACCATAAAAATACAGAGTATGCCTATAGCAATCAAAATACCGTATAACCATATGATAGTATAATCTATACCTTGTGATATACTTTTTTGTTTATTCATGGTTTACCGCTAATTCTTTTTTTCTTTTTTTCTTCGTTTAATAGTAATGTAGATTTTGCTTTTATTTTTGGGTCTGCATTTTTTTCACCAACAGGGGTAGAGCCGCTTTCTAAAGTTGCTTCAGTATTAGGTCTATTATTTTCTTCTACAGCTTCAGCTTTTGCTGCAGCTTCTTCAATAGCAATTTTAATTAAACGGATAGAATCTTTTCTGTAATACCAACGTTTAATAGCATCTGGAATTAGATTTACTTTTGATAATCTTTCAACTTCAACTAAACCTAAAGTGTTGATCGTATCATTTAAATATTTTTCCATCATTAATCCAGCAATTGGCGCAGCAGCAACTGAGCCATAACCTCCATTCTCTACAACTACTGCAATGGCTATTCTAGGGTTATTCTTTGGGGCAAATGCAACAAAAATTGAGTGATTTTTTCCGTGAGGATTTTGTGCTGTACCAGTTTTTGCGCAATATTCGTGGCCAGGAATTTTAATTGCAGCAGCTGTTCCATATATTGTTACATCGTGCATTCCATCATGTACAGCTTGATAAGAACTATCTGAAATATTTGTTACAATATGTTTTCTCCGGTATTTACCTAACATTGCTGTATCATTTTTGGATTCATGCTCAACACTATCTACAAAATGTGGAGCGTAATAGAATCCTTTATTTGCAATTATACACATTAAGTTTGCCATTTGAATTGGAGTAGCTGTCATTTTATCTTGACCAATACCAAGTGTTAATACACTACAACTATTCCATCTTCTTGCTCCACCAAAAAATTTATTGTATTTGCTTGTATCAGGAATGCTTGCTTTGTCTTCACTTGGTAAATCAACTTCTAAAGTTCTACCTAGACCAAATGAATTCATGTATTCCTTCCACTTTAAATAGCCTTCAATTGTATTGCCATATTTTTTATTGTCGATTGCTTTTCTAAAAATATCTGAAAAATAGGAGTTACATGAATTTGCAAGTGCAAGTCTGAGAGTAGCAGCATGGCCAGGATTTTTATGTTCACATTTTACATATACTCCATTGCATCCCCCATATCCACCATAGCATGGAACTCCATATGAAGGAGTAATTAACCCTTCATCTAATGCAACTAAAGCACCCAAAGGTTTAAAGGTAGAGCCTGGAGGATATTGACCTTTAATTGCGCGATTGTACATAGGTTTTGCCGTATCCATTACCATTCTACCCCAATTTTTTCTTCTTGCATTTCCTGTTAGTATATTAGGGTTATAAGATGGACTAGATACCATTGCAATAATACCACCAGTACGAGGATTAATAGCTACTGCACTACCAATTTTATTTTGCAATAATTTTTCTGCTAATTGTTGCACTTCAACATCAATACTTGTAAATAAATTTCTACCTGCAATTGCAACAGTATCAAATAGTCCATTTTCGTAAGGCCCTTGAATTCTACTTTTATTATCTCTAATAAAACGCTTAATTCCTCTTTGCCCCATTAATATTTTCTCGTAAGTTTTTTCGAGACCATTCATTCCAGCATAGTCACCCATTTCATATCCATCTTCATGATGTTTTCTTAAATAGGTAGTATCTACTTCTGCAATATATCCTAGTAATTGCCCTGCAGTATTATATGGGTATGTTCTAACCGATCTTTCACTCAACACAAAGCCTGGAAACTTGTACATATTCTCGTAAAGCTTTGCATATAGGTCTTGACTAAGTAAAGGTTCAAAAACACTTGGCTTAACACTTGTGTTTTTAAAAACTGCTTCACGTATTCTTTTTTTATATTCTGAAGTATCTATTCCTAATAAAACACAAAGTGATATAGTATCAGTTCCTTTTGTTTCAACGGGAGTTACTACCAAATCGAAGCTGATAATATTTTCAAGTAAAGCTCTTTTTTTTCTGTCGAAAATTATTCCCCTATCTGGGTAAACTATTTTTCGATAAATAGCATTGTTTTCGGCTGCAAGTTTATATTTTGAAGAAAATATTTGAAGGTTAATTAATTGAAATGTTATTATCAAAAATACAGCAGCTATAATGATTTGTATAACTCGTCCTCTACTTTGATTAAATACCGACATATGCTATTTACTTTACTGATTAGTTTTAAATTTGGCATTTCTACTAAAAAGCATTTCAGTAACAAAAATTAATAAGAGGCTGATTGCTGTTGTTGCACTCACTTTCCCTAAAAAATAAATAAAATCACCAAACTGAAGCCATTCTAATAAAACCAAATAGAAATGATGAATAAAAGTGAGTAAAGTAATATATAAACTATAAGGTGCCCATCCCATACTACTGATACTAGGCTCAACATAACTCTGTTCAGTTGTTTCTTGTGGTATTAATAAATTTAAAAGAAATGGTTTTACATATGCTATTAATACACTTGCACCAGCATGCAAGCCCATGGTACCAGTGAAGTAATCTAAAGTAAGACCGAATAAGAAAGCTATTAATAATAAGGGAAATCTGCCTAAATTAAATGGTAGCCAAATAATGTATAGGAAGTATAGATAGGGAACAATAAATTGATGAAGCGGTGGTATTTGATTTAATATAAATACTTGAAATACTATAAAAAGGATAAAACGGATTATATTTTTAATTAGGGTGCTCATTGGTTTTTTCCGCTATTTTCTAGTCGTAACTGTTCTGTATATCTGATATTGTCAATCACATTAACGTATTGAATAGTAAAAAAGTTAGTGGCTGTTTTCACTTTCAGGGTATAGAAATTAGAGGAAGGATCTGCATTAATTGTTGCAACAGTTCCTATAAATAAATTTGAAGGGAAATTAGATGAGTATGTACTAGTAACAACTGAATCTCCTTTAACAACTTTAGCACTTTTAGAAACATTCTTTAGTATCAAATATGAAGGATCTTCTCCATCCCATTCTATACTACCAGCAGAATTATCTTTTTTAAGCATTGCGCTAACCTTACTGTTTCGGTGCAATAAACTCATCACTTTACTAATATTATCAGAAGTT
Organism: Sediminibacterium sp.; assembly: GCA_046593815.1. Classification (GTDB taxonomy): domain Bacteria; phylum Bacteroidota; class Bacteroidia; order Chitinophagales; family Chitinophagaceae; genus Sediminibacterium. The sequence continues at coordinate 29,039 of JBKJQV010000385.1, forward strand.
TCTACAACTACACCTACTATACTGGTTTGACTAATTACCGACATTCCTTTTTTAATACCTTGCAATGATCCTCTTTCGAGCATTAAATAATTGTTTTGTAAAGTATATGTATTACCAATTACTTTTGCGGGCAAGTAAATATATTTTCTTGATCTTCCTAACGTATCTTTTAAGGTAGAATCTTTAACAATAATTCTTGAACTATCTATCAATAAAATATTTTTTGGTAACTCATTTCGTAATCTAGCATTCTCAACCACCAATAATCTATTGGTTTCTTGTAAAGTAAAATAGCTTCTTAAATTACTGAATTTACTATTTATTTTTCCAGTTACTTCGTTGGCAATACTACCAAAAAAAGTTTCGTGTGTTTTGCTTGAAGTAGTTAATAAAATAATCGACAATACTTGTAACAGTAAGAAACTGAGAAAAGTAAAATATTGTCTTATGAATAGAAATATATTTTTCAAAGCAGCTAACTATCGTTCTATCTCATGATGAATGGAAAACGCTGATAATTTTTTAGTGCAAGTCCGGTACCTCTAACAACACTCTTTAATGGATCATCAGCTATATGAACTGGTAATTTAATTTTTGCGCTCAAACGCTTATCCAGTCCACGTAGTAGCGCACCACCACCTGTAAGATACAAGCCTCTTCTATAAATATCTGCAGCTAATTCTGGAGGAGTAGTTTCAAGTGCTTTTAAAATTGCTTCTTCAATTTTAAAAATACTTTTGTCTAAAGCTTCTGCAATTTCTTGATAGCTTACCATAATTTGTTTAGGAATACCTGTAACCAAATCTCTTCCATTAACTGGCATATCTTCTGGAGGATTATCTAAATCTTTCATTGCAGCACCAACATTAATTTTGATTTGTTCTGCGGTTCTTTCTCCAATTAATAAACTATGGTATCTTCTTAATGCTTCCATAATATCTGCAGTAAATTCATCACCAGCAATACGGATACTTTGATCGCAAACAATTCCTGCTAAAGCAATTACAGTAATACCAGTTGTACCACCTCCAATATCAATAATCATATTTCCAACTGGCTCTTCAACATCAATTCCTATTCCTAGAGCAGCAGCCATTGGTTCATGAATCATATAAACTTCTTTAGCGCCTGCTTGTTCTGCGCTATCTCTTACAGCACGTTTTTCTACTTCAGTTATTGATGAGGGAATACAAATAACCATTCTCCAACTTGGGGGAAACAAAGGTTTTTTTGGATAGATCATTTTCATGAGCTCCCTTATCATTAATTCAGCAGCATTAAAATCGGCGATTACACCATCTTTTAAGGGACGAACAGTTTTGATACTCTCATGTGTTTTTTCATGCATCATCAACGCCTTTTTCCCAACTGCCAAAACCTCCTTCATATTATTGCGATTTAGTGCTATAATTGAAGGTTCGTTTACAACAACATCGTCGTTGTGAATGATCAATGTATTTGCAGTTCCAAGATCCATCGCAATTTCTTGCGTAAAAAAGTTAAACAATCCCATTTTATAATAGAGTTACAATATGTTAAGCAATAGCTGCAAAGGTGCTTGAAATTAGTGGAACTAACAAGGGAATTCGTAGCCAATATCTCTTCTGAAATACATTCCTTCAAAAGAAATGGCTTCAAGAATTTTTTTGGATTTTTCAACAGCTTCCTCAATATTGTTTCCGAATGATGTTGCAGCCAAAACCCTGCCACCATTTGTTAATAAAATTTCATTTTCTAGTCGAGTTCCAGCATGAAAGAGTATACTCTCCTCATTTTGTATCAAATTAACTGGAATGTTAATTTGCTTATCTTTCACATAGTTGCCAGGATAACCACCACTAACTGCCATAATGGTAGCAGCACTTCTTTCATCAAAGCTAATATTTGCATCTTCTAAAGTGCCATTATCCATTGCTGCAAAAAGCGCAACTAAATCAGTTTTTAACCGAGGAATTACTACTTCTGTTTCTGGATCACCTAATCTGCAATTGTATTCTATTACATATGGTTCGCCATTATTATTCATCAATCCAAAGAAAATAAAGCCATAATAAATGAGGTTTTCAGCTTTAATTCCAGCAATAGTTGGGCGAACAATTTTATCTTCTACTTTTTGCATGAAAGCCTTATTCATAAAGGGAACCGGGCTTACGCAACCCATTCCACCAGTATTTAATCCAGTATCGCCTTCCCCAATTCTTTTATAATCTTTTGCATGTCCTATTATATGGTAGTCGGTACCATTTGTTAATGCAAAAACACTTACCTCAATTCCCTTTAAAAATTCTTCAATCACCACTTTCTCACTAGCAGTACCAAATTGTTTTTGTAGAATCATTTCTTCAAAACATTTCAATGCTGCTTCTGTGGTTTCGGCTATTACCACTCCCTTTCCGGCAGCTAATCCATCCGCTTTAAGTACTATTGGTAGAGGATGTTGCTGAATATATGCTTTACCTTCTTCATAATTATTGATGGTAAATTCGGCATATCCAGCAGTTGGTATTCGATGCCTTTGCATGAATTGCTTGCTAAAAGCTTTGCTGCCTTCTAATTGAGCAGCTTTAGCAGAAGGGCCAACTACAATAATTTGTTGTAATAAAGGATCTGCCAGAAAAAAATCATAAATGCCATTTACTAATGGATCTTCAGGCCCCACAACCAGCATATTTATAGAATGCTCAATGCATACAGCTTTTATCATTTCAAAATCAGTAACTGAAATAGATAAATTAGTGCCAAATTCAGCCGTACCAGCATTTCCAGGGGCAATAAACAGTTGATCGCAATGGTGACTTTGTACCATTTTCCAAGCTAAAGCGTGCTCGCGGCCACCGCTTCCTAATAAGAGAATGTTCATGTTGCGAATGTAGTGAATAGTTAAAAATGGGCGGACAGTTATTCTTCTACTCCAACATAAGTTTTTTCTGGTAATTTTTTGGCTACAATAATGTATAAAACAAAAAACACACTGATTATTCCGATGAATAACCAATAATATTTTGCTCCAGTATATTGAGCAAAAAAACCATTGTTGGCAATACTTTTATTTACTAAACTAACAAAAACGTTACCTAATGATATGCCCAATAAATACAATGCGCTCATGGTACTTTTCATTGATTTTGGTGAATGCGTATAAGCATATTCCAAACATGTTATGGATACCAGTATTTCTGAAACACCTAAAATAAGATAAGCTAAAATTTGCCACCATACGCTTGGATGCCCGCCTTTATCGATGCTTTCTTGTAACAAAGCAATAATTACAAAAGTAATGCCCATCAAAAATAATCCAGTACCTATTTTTCTTAAAGGAGTAACTTTTATGCCTATTTTTTCGCAAAAAGGAAACACAAAATAGGTCATCACCGGAATCATACCTACTAAAAAAATAGGATTGAATGTTTGTATTTGTTCAGCAAATAGTTGATATCCAAATATATTAAGGTCTAATTTTTTGGCTTGTAATACCCATTCAGCAAGGTTTTGATCCCATAATGCCCAAAATATTGGTGTAAATGCAAAAACCATTAATATGCGATATACAGCTTGAACTCCATCGATTGATTTCGGAGAAAAATTCTGCTCTAAACTTAATCTTTCCCAAAAAGGTTGAGCAGTTTTCTTTTTAAACAATTGTACAATGGCATAAAAGCTAATCGACATGAAATTTTCTCTTTTTGGTCCAGATGGAGCTACTCGTACATATTTCTTTCTTCCCATCCAAAAAATTATGGTTGCCATGCACATTAAAACACCAGGAATTCCAAATGCCAATTGAGGTCCGTATTTATTGTAAATGATAGGGATAGCTATCGTAGACAAAATAGAACCAGTATTAATAGTAAAATAAAACCAACCATACATTTTTGAAAGCAAGTGTTCATTAGTTTTATCAAACTGATCACCAACATTTGCGGATACGCATGATTTTATCCCTCCTGCAGCAGCAGCGATTACAATTAATCCTATAGAAAATAAGGTTAGATTTTTGGTGGTTAATGCCAAAACCAAATTACCAATAGCATAGATTATGGAGACATATAGTATTACTTTATATTTTCCAAAGAACCAATCCGCCATAATACCACCAATCATAGGAGCTAAATAGGCAAAGAAAACGAACATATGTACCAATTCGTTCGACTTAGCTTCTGCTACATTTTGAAGCAGCGGATTCATAGTAGGGTTAAAAAATTGAGCAACTAAAAAAGTACTCATTACAGACCGGATACCATAAAAACTAAATCTTTCAGCTGCCTCGTTACCAATAATATAAGGAACAGCTTTGGGCATTTTTCCTTTGGATATATTCTCTTGAATATCAGACATAAGTTGTATTTTGAAATTTAAATGTATTGGAAAGTTTTGATTTTTAAGCTTTCCGAATTACGATTATTGTATCAATTGCTAAAACCTGTTATATGTCTGATCAAAAAAAATTGTTCAAACCCTTTGTTGCTCCTGAAAGCAATATGGCCGAGTTAACTGTAAAATCTATCTTATTAGGTAGTTTGTTTGGAGTGATATTTGGAGCCGCAACTGTATATCTTGCTTTAAAAGCAGGCTTAACTGTTTCTGCTTCAATTCCTATCGCAGTAATTGCTATTACGCTTGGAAGAAAATTTTTCAAGACTACTATTCTAGAAAATAATATTATACAAACAACCGGCTCTGCTGGAGAAAGTATTGCTGCGGGTGTTGCATTTACATTACCTGGTTTTTTATTTTTATCTTCTCCTGATAGTGCAGAGTATTTTAATTACCTCACTATTTTAATTTTAGCAATTGTAGGTGGCTTATTAGGTACTTTACTAATGGTTCCATTACGAAAAGCTTTGATAGTAAATGAACACGAAAATTTACCATACCCCGAAGGAACAGCATGTGGCGATGTATTAAAAGCAGGAGAGAAAGGAGGTGATTTTGCAAAGACTGCATTCTGGGGATTGGGCGTAGCATTTGTATATGCATTGCTACAAAAAGTATTACACGTAATTGCTGAAACACCTTTCTATGCTACAAAGCAGGTAAACAAGTTTTTCCCGTCTGCTAAAATAAGCGGTGAAATTACACCTGAATATTTGGGTGTTGGTTATATAATCGGACCAAAAATTGGTGGTGTATTGGTTGCAGGAGGCGTATTAAGTTGGTTGGTTTTTATTCCTTTATTATCATCTTTGGTACCGCCTGATGTAATTGCTGCTCAGTTAGTAAAATTGGGATATTTAGCTGATGTAACTAAAGCAGGTGGTAAGGGTAGTTGGGACCCAATTACTCATCAGTTTGCCGATTATTCTTCCGCTGTTTATTATGCATTTATTCGTCAAATAGGAGCTGGAACTGTTGCTGCAGGAGGTATTATAACATTAATTAAAACGATCCCAACTATTGTAAAATCTGTGAAAGGTAGCGTGGCTTCTTTAAAAAATGAAAGTGGAGAAAATGCTTCTACTGTTTTGAGAACCGATAAAGATTTGAGTTTAAAAGTGGTTGGTTTTGGTACACTTGCTTTAGTAGGTTTAATTACTGTTTTGCCTCAAGTTCCGGGCAATTCAATTATTCAGAAATTATTAATTGGAATTTTAGTAATCATATTTGGTGCTTTATTTGTAACGGTTTCTTCTAGAATTGTAGGATTAATTGGTTCATCTAATAATCCAATTAGCGGAATGACTATTGCAACAGTAATGGGTACTAGTTTGATTTTTTTAAGTGTAGGATGGACTGGTCAAAGCTTTGAACCATTGGTTTTAGTTGTTGGTGGAATGATTTGTATTGCTGCAGCTAATGCTGGTGCTACTTCACAAGATTTAAAGAGTGGTTATATAGTTGGAGCAACTCCACGCAATCAACAAATTGCATTATTTGTAGGCGCAATTGTTTCTTCTATTGTTATCGGTGTTACAGTAAAATTTTTAGATAAGCCAAGTTCAGAAATGATTAGTCAGGGTATTAATCATGCAATAGGAACAGAAAAATATCCTGCGCCTCAAGCCACATTAATGGCAACATTAATTAAAGGAATATTATCTCAAAACCTCGATTGGCAATATGTTTTTGCTGGAGTTTTTTTGGCAATAACTATGGAATTATGTGGTATTAAATCATTAAGTTTTGCGGTAGGTGCTTATCTGCCTCTTGCTACTACTTTACCAATATTTATAGGAGGTGCTATACGCGGATTGGTTGAAAGCAAACAAAAGAAAGAAAAAACAATAAATGAAGAAGATGAAGAATTGGGCAAAGGCAATTTATTTGCAACCGGATTGGTTGCAGGTGGTGCTGTTGCAGGTGTAATCATTGCTTTTATCTCAGGCTCCTCAGGAGGCGAAAAGTTTTTAAACGCAGTAAGTGCGGAAGGAGGAATGGTTAATATCTTGAGTAAAGGTGGATACTTTATTCTTGGAGCCTTGTTCTTTGCTACAATGGGATTGATGCTTTATAGGGTTGCAATAAAGAAAAATGTTGTATGATGATTAAACCTTGGGCTACTAATTTCATCTAAAAACAAAATAGCGACTCATGAAATTTAGCCGAATGTATAAATCCTTTTTAGTTGGAGCTGGTTTAACAGTATTGACTGCATTTGCTGGCTCAAAGGAAATTTCATCTTCAGGAGTTAGAATACCTTACAAAAAGTATGGATATACAGACAGGCAGGCTGCTGCTATAATATTAGATCGCTTTACTTTTGGTGCTAAACCCGGGCAGATAAATGAAGTAGTTAGTATGGGTATTGATCGTTGGTTTGATCAACAATTAGATGGCCAAATAAAAGATGAAGAAGTTGCAAAAAGACTCAATAATTATAAAACGCTTTCGCTTAACAATGAAACCATTGTAAATACTTACATGAACGCAGGTCAAGTGTATCGTTTTGCAATAAAAAATGGTCTGGTAGAAAGAGACTCAAGTTTAAAAGCAGATAAGAGCGAATATCGTAATAAGATAAGAGAAGTAATGCAGCAACAAGGATTTCGTCCAATAGTTGAATTGCAATCTGAATTAATTAATCAAAAAATTATTAAAGCTGCTTATAGTAATAATCAATTGCACGAATTACTTACCGATTTTTGGTTCAATCATTTTAATGTTTCACTCACTAAACAACAGTGTACACAGTTTATACTAACTTATGAAAGAGATGCTATTCGTCCCAATGTAGTAGCAAATTTTGAAACTATATTAGCAGCAACAGCTAAACATCCTGCTATGTTAGAATACCTTGATAATGCTAGTAGTGTTAGTAATAATAATAATGTAGGAAATAAAAGAATGAATGCTTTTGCAAATAAACAAATGCAAAAAAAAGCAGATGAAATGATGGCCAATAATGAGCCAGCTGCTCAGTTTGTTCAACAAGCAGTTAAAGCAAGAAAAACCCAAGGTTTAAATGAGAATTATGCAAGAGAAATAATGGAACTCCATACAATGGGAGTTGATGCAGGATATACGCAAGCCGACGTAACTTCTGTAGCAAGAGCTTTAACAGGTTGGAGTATTAAACCACTAGGTAAAGATGCTCCTGGTAATAACTTAATTGAAAGAGCAGGGAAAGAAAATTTAGAAAAAAGAGGGTATGTATTTGAAAATGATTTTATGTTTCGTGCTGATAAGCATGATGATTCTGCAAAAATAATTTTAGGAAAATCATTTCCTGCGAACGGTGGATATAAAGAAGGACAAGAAGTTATTCATATACTAGCAACCAATACTGCTACTGCAAATTTTATTTGTAAAAAATTAGCAACCCGTTTTGTAAGTGATACTCCATCCGTTGTGTTAGTAAAAAACATGGCCACTGTTTTTCAAAAAACAAATGGTAATATTAAAGCTGTATTAATTGCTATGGTAAATGATGCATCTTTTTGGAATAAACAAGTTAAACGAGAAAAAGTAAAGTCGCCTTTTGAATTAGTAGTAAGTGCTGTAAGAGCTACCAATGCTGATGTACAGCAACCATTTCAATTGTACAATTGGTGTAATAAAATGGGACAAAAACTATATTTCTACCAAGCGCCAACAGGGTTTCCGGATAAAGCAGCTTTTTGGATAAATACTGGTGCATTATTAAATAGAATGAATTTTGGTTTGGCATTTGCTGGTCAAAAAATTCCAGGCGTTAAAATGGATTTGTTAGCATTAAATAGCAACCATGAACCAGAAAGTGCAGATCAAGCTTTAGCATTATACAGTAATTATTTATTGCCAGAACGCGACCATACAGCAAATATTCAAAGGCTCTCTTCATTGGTTAGAGAAGATAATGTAGCAGATAAAATTAATCAAGCAGCCGAAAAAACAAATCCAACTTCATCAGATGAAATGATGAATACGGATATGATGGATACCAAAGGAAAAAAGACTAATGAAAAAGCAGTTTTGGGTAAAAAATCTAGACCGTTTACTATGCCAACCACTACAGGTAATAATTCAATGTTAGCTCAGGTAACAGGCATTATTATTGGGTCTCCGGAGTTTCAGAAAAAATAGGTTGTTGGTCAGGCGACCAACAAGGAACTGAGGATAGTCATTAGTCATTTCGTCGTTGGTCAGGCGACCAACAAAGGCTGGTAGTTTTTTGAATATTGGTGAGGCAACTAACAACGGCTGGTAGTATTTTGAATATTGGTGAGGCGACCAACAAGGAACTGAGGATAGTCATTAGTCATTTCGTCGTTGTTCAGGCGACCAACAACGGCGCCATCGTTGGTCGCCTGACCAACGATAGGTAACAAACTAAATATTATTAATTCATTAAAACGAATAAGATGACAGATAGAAGAGCTTTTATGAAATCGGGCGCCATGGCATTATTTGCTACAGGCATAGCAGGAGGAATTCCTACTTTTATTGCTCGTGCTGCCAGCAGTGTAAAATCGAATCTTCCCTATAAAAAAAACAAAGCACTAGTCTGTATTTTTCAAAGAGGTGCAATGGATGGATTGATGGCGGTAAGTCCGTATGCAGATCCTGCATTTAAAATTGCTCGTCCAACTTTATATATGAGTCCTTCTGCTACCCAGGGCAAGCAGTTCGATTTAGATGGTAAGTTTGGATTGCATCCTGCTTTTGAATCTTTGTATCCTTATTTTGGAGAACAAAGAATGGCTATAGTACATGGAGTTGGCAGCCCGAATACAACACGCAGTCACTTTGATGCGCAAGATTATATGGAAAGCGGAACTCCCTTTAACAAAGGCACTGCAAGTGGTTGGCTAAACAGGGCTGCTGGTTTATTGGGTCATGATGCTACACCATTTAGAGCAGTGAGTATAACTAGTGCTTTGCCTCGAAGTTTTTATGGAGATAATGAAGCAGTGGCTATCAATAATTTGCAAGACTTTGCTATTCAAATGAGGGGTAATCCTATGGAAGCTAATATGGTGTCGGGCTCGTTTGAAGAATTGTATGATCAAACTACCAATAAGTTATTGAATAGAGCAGGCAAAGAAAGTTTTGATGCCATGAAAATGTTGAATGTAAACAATATTAAAAATTACCAGCCAACAGCTGGGGTTGTATATCCAGCATCACCATTAGGAAATTCATTAAAACAAATTGCTGTTTTGATTAAAATGAATATTGGGTTAGAAGTTGCATTTGCAGAAAGTGGGGGATGGGATACACATTTTAATCAAGGAGCTGCCAATGGTGCTTTTGCAAGGAATGTAAAAGATTTTAGTGATAGTATTGCTGCATTTTGGAAAGACTTAGCAACTTATCAAGATGATGTTACTGTTATGACGATGACAGAGTTTGGAAGAACTGCAGCACAAAACGGAACAGGTGGAACCGATCATGGAAGAGCTAGTTGTTTATTTGTGTTGGGTAATGATGTACAAGGAGGGAAAGTGTATAATAATATTAAATCATTATCCAAAGAAGATTTAGAAGATGGGCGAGATTTACCAGTGAGTACCGATTTTAGAAGTGTGTTTAGTGCAGTTGCTAATAATCATTTGAAGATTAATAACAATAAAATTCTCTTCCCAACATGGGATGGAAATCAATTAAATTTGATGAAGGGTTAAACCAAGCTTGATTATTTATTATTCGATAAATCCGTACATTTATCAAAAGATCAAATGCTATTTCGCATTTTTAAATATTGCTCACCGTTTATAGTGTTTGCTCTTGCTTGGGTTGCTTTTAATGAAAGAGGTTGGTTTTGTTTTTTACCTTTAATATGGGCATTCGCATTTATTCCTTTTGTTGAATTATTCACAAAGTCCAATCCCGATAATTTAAGTTTAGCAGAAGAAGCCATTGCAAAAGTAGATAAGCGTTTTGATTATTTATTATATGCAGTAGTAGTTGCACAATACTTTTTACTGATTTACTTTTTATTCTCATTACAAGAAGTTGGCTTAACCTGGGTAGATTATACAGGCCGAATAATTAGCATGGGATTGCTTTGTGGTATTTTTGGCATTAATGTGGGGCATGAATTAGGACACCGTGCAAATCCTTTTGAACAATTTTTAGCCAAGGCATTATTGCTTACTTCTTTGTACTTGCACTTTTTTATTGAACACAATAAAGGACACCATAAAAGAGTAGCAACTAATGAAGATCCTGCAAGTGCCAGATATGGTGAGAGCTTGTTTGCTTTTTATCCTCGTACTATATTTTTTTCTTTTATGAGTGCTTGGCAAATTGCCAATAAAGAGGTGAAGCGTAAAGGCTTTAGTATTTTTAGCTGGCACAATGAAATGATTCAATTTTCTTTCCTTCAATTGTTAATGCTTTTATTAATAGGGTATTTTTTTGGCGAACTTATTTTAGGTTACTATCTAATTGCTGCATTTGTTGGTATCGGGTTATTAGAAGCTGTCAATTATATAGAACATTATGGACTTAGTAGAAAGCAAATAGAACCCGGAAAATATGAACGAGCAATGCCAATCCATAGTTGGAACAGCAATCATGTAGTTGGCAGAATGATGTTGTTCGAATTGAGCCGCCATAGCGACCATCATTTTATGGCTAGCAGAAAATACCAAATATTGCAACACCACAAAGATGCCCCTCAAATGCCGACTGGATATCCTGGAATGATGATATTGGCGCATATTCCGCCCTTATTTTTCTATATAATGAATAAACAGATTAAAAAATTAACAACTATTTCGGTCGATAAGTAATACATTCGCGCCCAATGCGAATAATTCAAAAGTATAGAACCCTATTGGGTGTAGATGAAAAAGCTACCTTGAGCGAACTAAAATCGGTATACAGAAGTCTCATTAAAGAATGGCATCCCGACAAGTTTCAGGAGCATGAAGAAAAACATGCAGCGGAAGAAAAAAGCAAGCATATCATTAGTGCTTACCATTTTTTAGTAAGCGTCAATCCAGAAACCATTGCCATCCACCAAGAAGATTACAGCGATACAATTAATAATGCTGCAATAGAAGATTTTGAATTCAAATCTGAAATACTTAGAATTGTTTTCTCTGATGGAAACGAATATGAATACTATGGTGTTCCAAAATCAATTTATGTAAAGTTGGTGAATGCTGAAACTCCTTCGAGATTTGCACGTAGGCATATTTTCAATTCCTATATTTATCGAAGTACAAGTAAATTAGTGGCTTCGAATTAATTCAATGTTATATTTCATTTCGAACTCGCCTATTGCAACGTGTGAAATCAGAGGAATTTAATGCAAAATGTCGTCATTTCGAATGCCACCGAAGGTGGAAGAGAAATCTTATTAAATTATAATACTGCTTTATTCATAAGATATCTCCTCCTTCTCAAGCGAAGTCGTCGAAATGACGTTTTAACTCATTACAAAATTGAAAGCAATTACTAATTCAACTGCTTAATATGATACTCCTGAATTAGTCCCGGATTTTCTGGCGTAAGTGTAAATGAAACCTGTGCTTTACCTTTTTCAGATATTATTATAAAAGATCCTCGTAATTGATTCTCGGGATTAACTGCTTCAACAGAAATAATTTTTCCAATTTTATCGAAAATATCAGTAGCTTCTTTTTTCAGTGTTTCTGTAAAATAATCCAAGAAAAAATTATCTGCAAAAATACCCGATTGTTTTGCATTGATAAAGTGAGGGAGCAGTTTTACTATTTCATTTCTACGTTGAGTTAATATGGTAGAAGCTGGTAATACTCTTGGTTTTAAGTTAGCTAATTTTACCAATGTATCTATCACCCTTAAATTGATAGCGCTTGTAGGAGCATAAGTAACATTTGCAAAAAGCATTACACCAATACCATAATCAGGTAGAATATTCCAATTGCTTCCAAATCCAGGTAGACCCCCAGTATGCCCAACCATTAATTTATTGTCACAATCACGTGCAATCCTTAAACCGTAACCATAGGCACTTGTAGTTGGACAAGCTCTTCCATCGGAATATTTAAAATTAGGATTGAGTGAATTAAAGTTCCAAGGCTGTTGCATTTCTCTGATGGTGCTCCTGTTTATGATAATATTTTCTGCATCATTTCTTGCAGGCCATGCTTGCTGGTGTAATGCAATATATTTTGCAAACGACTCTATAGAAGTAATCATTCCCCCCATTGCGCCATAAATGCCGTCATGCAACAATGCTTCTTCTCTCCAATTATTATTAATCCATCTATATCCTTTGGCTAACTGTTGAGCTGGTACTTTGCTATACTCCCAAGAAGCCTGCATGCCTAATCTTCTCCAAATTTGTGTTTGAATATATTCGCTATAAGGAATGCCTGTAACTCTTTTTATAATTAATCCTAAAGTAGCAAATCCTAAATTACTGTACTCATATGCAATACCATTTGCATTAGAAAAGCTAATCCCTTTTTTAACCAATGCAATTAGTTCTTCGTCTGTATCAGCCAATTGTCTGTCGCCCCAAGGGTTGTCCTCCGGAAAACCTGCACCATGGGTTAGTAAATGTCTAATAGTTATTTCACCTGCGTCTTTAGTTAGACTTTGTCCAGCAAATTCGGGAATATACATTGAAACAGGATCGTCTAATTTTAGTTTTCCATTATCGCGCAATCTTGTAATAGCCATAGCTGTAAAGCTTTTACTCATAGAAGCAATTCGAAACATTGAGCTTGTTGTTGCAGGAATTTTTTGTTCAATGTCGGTGTATCCATTATTACCACTCACCACCAATTCTCCATCTACCATAATTCCATAAGCATATCCAGGGAAATGATTGGCTTGCGCAAAATCGTCGTACATTTTTTTTATAACAGGTGCTAGGTTCTTTATTTTCTCTGCACGTTGTAGGTCTATAAATGCAGGTGGCGTATATGAAGCATTTGGATTATTTTGTGCAAAAATTTGCAAACACAATAAGCTACTTAATATAAATAAAGTCCAGTTTTTAAAATGTTTCATAAAGAAATATTATTGAGTATTAATAATGTAATAATTTTTCGATGGTATTTGCTAATCTACTCTTTGCCATAAAATTTTTCTCTAATTCTATATTAAATGGAATTGGAGTTTCTAAAGAACCACAACGCATTATTGGTGCATCTAAATATTCAAAACAATGTTCATTAATCCATGCACTTATTTCACCTCCAATACCTCCAATTAGTGTGTCTTCATGTAATAATAATACCTTACCTGTTTTTTTAACTGCTAGTTTAATTGCTTCGTAATCCAATGGGAGTAGGGTTCTCAGGTCGAGTATATTTAATGATAAATTAGGATTCGCTAATTGATATTCAATAGCCCAATGCACACCAGCACCATAAGTAATGATGCTAATATCATCTCCTTCTTCAACCAATAAAGCTTTGCCTATTTCTACTTCGTAGTAATTAGTCGGTAATGGCCCATTGATACTTCTATACAATCCCTTATGCTCAAAAAACATTACTGGATTAGGATCATTGATTGCAGCAATTAATAAACCCTTTGCGTCTTGTGGGTTTGAAGGGTATACTATTTTTAATCCGGGTACATGCGTAAACCATGCTTCATTGCTTTGCGAATGAAAAGGACCAGCACCAACACCACCGCCTGTTGGCATTCTAATTACCACATCAGCATTTTGTCCCCAGCGATAATGAATTTTAGCTAAATTGTTTACAATCTGATTAAAGCCAACAGTCACAAAATCTGCAAACTGCATTTCCATTACAGATTTAAATCCTTCTAAACTCAACCCTAAACAAGCTCCAACAATAGCACTTTCACATAAAGGTGTATTACGAATTCTTTGCTTGCCAAATTTTTCAACGAAACCTTCAGTAATTTTAAATGCACCGCCATACTCTGCAATATCTTGACCCATTAAAATAAGATTAGGATGTTGCTCCATGCTTTGTTCCAACCCTTGAGCTATAGCATCTACTAATCTTGCAGAAGGAGCGTTTTGATCCATTAATAATAATTGGTCGCTAATTTTTGATGGAGCATAAACATCATTCACTTCTAATTCAGTATTTACAACTATTGCAGCAGAATCATAACCAATTGCTAACTCTTGTTCAATGTTTTGTTTAAACTCATTTCTTATATCAGCAATTTGCATTTCAGTAATTACTTTTTCATTTAATAAAAACTGTTCATACTTTTTAATAGGATCTTTTCTTCCCCATTCTTCCAATAATTCTTTTGGAACATATTTTATGCCACTTGCTTCTTCATGTCCGCGCATACGAAAAGTATCGCATTCTATTAAATAAGGTTTTTGGTTATTGATGCAATATTCACGAACGCCTTTAATAGTATCGTACACAGCCAATACATCATTGCCATCAATTCTAATTCCTTCTATTCCATATCCTTTAGCTTTGTCTACTAAATGCTCGCATTTGTATTGTTCATTTACTGGCGTGCTCAATCCGTAACCATTATTTTCAATTATAAATATTACTGGCAAATTCCAAACAGCTGCAACGTTTAAAGCTTCATGAAAATCACCTTCACTTGTTCCACCATCACCAGAAAATGCAACCGATACTTTTTTTTCTGATCGTAATTGATATGCAAGAGAAACTCCATCAGCTATTGCTAATTGTGGGCCAAGATGCGAAATCATACCACATATAAAATGTTCCTTAGAGCCAAAATGAAAACTTCTTTCTCTTCCTTTGCTGTAGCCATCTTGATTACCCTGCCACTGTTTAAATAATTTGTGCAAAGGCATATTGCGTGCAGTAAATACCCCAAGGTTTCTATGTAGGGGCATGATCCATTCGGTTGGGTCTAATGCTAGAGTTGCTCCGACAGAAATCGCTTCTTGGCCAATGCCGCTAAACCATTTGCTTATCTTTCCTTGGCGTAAAAGCACCAACATTTTTTCTTCAATCATTCGTGGAAACACCAAATTTTGATAAATATTGATCAATTCAGTATTCGATAAATCTTTCCTATTAAATTCCATTTTTCAACCTTTAATTACTTCGTAAGATAATCTCTTTTTTCGGTGCGGAATATAGCAATTGGCATAAAAAAACCCTCTCCGCCTTGGCGGGGAAGGTCTATTATAAATTGATGATTTCAATTAATCTCTACCAGCTAGTTTGCTTAATAATCTCAGCATTTCAATGTATAGCCAAACAATGGTTACCATCAATCCAAAAGCTCCATACCATTCCATGAATTTTGGAGCACCTCTTTCAGCACCTTGTTCAATCATATCAAAATCTAAAATTAAGTTTAACGCAGCAATACCCACTACAAATAAACTAATACCTATACTTAGTAAACTACTATCGTGCATAAAACTTATGTTGATGCCAAAAAATCCTAAAACCATTGTAAGTAAGTAAAAAATACCGATGCCTAAAGTAGCTGTAAATATTACCGATTTGAAACGTTCAGTAGCTTTAATAATTCTGAAATTGTAAAGTACAAACATAGAAATAGCTACACCAAAAGTTAAGCCTACTGCTTGCATTACTAAACCAGGATAACTTTTTGCAAATGCAGCATTCATTATTACAGAAATACCACCTATAAATAAACCTTCTAATAAAGCATATAGTGGAGCGAGAAAAGGAGCCCAATTTGGTTTAAAGCTGATGGCAATAGCTGTAACTAATCCGCCAAAAATACCAACATACATTAATGTTTGCATGGTATCTTGTCGTAATTCTTCATACAAATGCCAGTTATAAGCTGCACCAGCAATAAGCATAACCATCATGAATCCAAACTTATTGATCGCACCGCGAACGGTCATGCTACCTTGTAAACTAGCATCTAGTTCCAAGCTTTTATCAAACATTTTTTCGGTAAGGGTGGGGTTGCCCGATTTAAAAATTGCCATAGTAGTTATATTTCTATTTTCAAATTTACGACAAAGAATTTTTATTAAAACATTAGGTTTAAAAAGAGCTTAAATTTAACGAATCATTTATTGCTTTAGGCCTGGATAGTGATCCATTGTTTCAAATACAAAATTAGGTTGGTGTTTTAAAATTCCTATCATTTTGTTTAGTGAATCAAGGTCTTGCTGACGATGAAAAATTCGGTCGTGAGTGAGTAAAACCAAGTGGTTCTTGGTGAAAGTCTCGTTTTTTTCGAATAAATGAATAATTTGACTAGCCATTAATTCAGCTGATTGAACTGGAAGAGCAGTTTTGTGGTTAAAAGCCCATTCTGTATCCCAACCAATAATATTGTAACCCATAGAATCGAGGAGTTTGCAAACGGGGCGAACCAATCTCGATGCATGCATAGTATCTTTTAATACCCAAGCATTATTGCCCGGTAAACGAATTATTTTAAAAGGGGGTTTTAATGTATCCTGTGTTCTCAAAAAATCGAGTAAAGTATTATTCGGATGCTTGTAATAATTAATATAATGGCCATTAGCATGGTTAAAACTATGATTAGCCAATAAAAATTGGGGGTAACTATTCTTAATTTTTGCAACTATATCTCTTCCATCTTTTCTGCTTATTGTATGAAGGCCCACCATAAAATAAGTAGCTTTTACCCCATTGTCTCTACAAATAGAAAGGGTTTCAAGCGTTCCGTGTTGCGGACCATCATCAAAAGTTAAGTAAATGTATTTTTTAGTACTATCGTCTACAAAAACTGAAGAAATAGTGGCTCCTTTTTGAGCCTCGAACTG
>JBKJQV010000400.1:0-7585 GCA_046593815.1 Sediminibacterium sp.
TACAGGTTTAACAGGCAGAAAAATTATTGTTGATACTTATGGTGGTAAAGGTGCACACGGTGGTGGTGCTTTTAGTGGAAAAGATCCGAGTAAGGTTGACCGTTCTGCAGCATATGCTACACGCCATATTGCCAAGAACCTTGTTGCTGCTGGTGTAGCCGACGAAATTTTGGTTCAGGTATCATATGCAATTGGTGTTGCTCAACCTACATCTATCAATGTAAATACATACGGTACAGCAAAAGTAGATAAGACAGATGGACAGATTGCTAAAATGGTGGAAGGTATTTTTGATATGCGCCCATACTTCATTGAGCAGCGTTTAAAGTTACGTAACCCAATATATAGCGAAACTGCAGCTTATGGTCATATGGGCCGTAAGAACGAAGTAGTTAATAAAACCTTCAAAACTCCAGACGGAAAAGAGAAGAAAGTAAAAGTTGAGTTATTTACATGGGAAAAGTTAGATTATGTAGGTAAAGTGAAGAAAGCCTTTGGTTTAAAATAATTCATTTAAATTAAATGATAACCTCTGTACTTTTGTGCAGAGGTTTTTTTATTTTCAGTGTATGAATAAAAAGCTAATTATAATAGCAATTTCTTGTTTTTGCTTAATTGTATTTTTAAGAATTCAAGGCGCAGCATTAATAACTGCAAAAACTCCTAGTGGGATTCTTGATTTGGAATTTGCCAATTCACCCGCAAAGCTATTTGATGCTTTAGCTGCTTGGGACAGTTTAGTTGTTAAGCAAAATATTTGGATCGACTTTTTATTTATTCCTACTTATGTTTTGTTACTATCATTATTATCGTCCATATTTAGCAATAAATGGAGGTATGTTTTTTTTAGTAGAGTTGGAGCAATCTTAGCAAGAGCCGCATTTGTAGCGGGGTTTTTAGATATTGCAGAAAACCTATTAATGTTAGAAAGTATTGCAGGAAATTACACTCCTAGTTCACTTTGGCTTACTTATTATTGTGCTAGTATAAAATTTTCGATTGTAATTTGTATACTTTTATACCTATTGGTTTCCGTCCCCGTTTTATTTAAAAAAAATAATAGTAATGGATTATAATCCTTGGAAAATTATTGACGAAAAAACAGTGTATGATAATGATTGGATTAATCTTACAGAGTTTAATATAATTAATCCTAGTGGTGGTAAGGGAATTTACGGGAAAGTTCATTTTAAAAACATTGCTGTAGGAGTTATTGTACTTGATGATGAATTAAACACTTATTTAGTTGGCCAATATCGATTTACATTAAATGCATATAGTTGGGAAATACCCGAAGGAGGTAGCCCATTAAATACCAATCCATTAGAAAGTGGAAAGAGAGAATTGATGGAAGAAACAGGGTTAGTGGCAGCTCAATGGGAGCAGTTGTTTACCATGCATTTATCCAATTCTGTAAGTGATGAAAAAGGAATTGTTTATTTGGCAAGAGCGTTGCGTCAAGAAAAACCTGAACCTGAAGAGACTGAGCAATTGGTTGTTAAAAAAATTCCATTTGCTGAAGCAATAAAGATGGTAGATAATGGACAAATTACAGATTCTATGAGCGTTGCGGCAATTTATAAAGTTCAACTCTTATTGGCTCAAGGAAAATTGAAGTAATACATTTGCAGATGGCATTAAAACAAAGTTCAATGATTATTGGAAGGCAGCCTTTGGTTGAAGCCCTTCAATCTGGCAAAGCAATTGATAAAATATTATTGCAAAAAAATGCAACTGGAGAAGTATTGCATTCGATTAGATCATTGGCGCGCGAACACAATATTCCTATTCAATTGGTTCCAATTGAAAAGCTCAATGGTTTATCTAGGGCTAATCATCAAGGGGTAATTGCAATTGGAGCATTGGTTCAATACCTCGATCTGCAGCAAGTAATAGACCATGTTGTTTCAGAAGGGACAACTCCTTTATTTCTATTACTAGATGGCATTACAGACGTTCGAAATATTGGAGCAATTGCTAGAACTGCAGTTTGTTGCGGGGCTCAAGCAATTATTATTCCAGATAAGGGAGTTGGTGCATTAAACGAAGAAGCAATGAAAAGCAGTGCAGGAGCTTTGGAAAAAATACATATTTGCAGGGTAAATAGTTTGAATAAAGCAGTAGATACTTTGCATTTAAATGGTATAGCAGTATTTACTACTGAAATGCGTGCAGAAAAAAATGTTTTTGATACTGACTTCAGCGATCCTTGTTGTATAATAATGGGTGATGAAGGAAGAGGTGTTCAGCCTCATTTAGCAAAAGCTGCTGATGTATTTTTTAAGATTCCAATGGCTGCAAAATTTGATTCTCTCAATGTTTCAGTAGCAACTGCAATGATTTTGTATGAAGCAATGAAACAAAGAATGAAAGTAAAGGGTATTAAATGAATTCAAATAAAGCAGCTTTAAAATTGATAAAATTAGTGGAATGCCCTCGCGATGCAATGCAAGGCTGGCCTAAATTTATTCCCACTGAGCAGAAAATTTTATACTTAAATGAACTGTTAAAAGTTGGATTTGATGTATTGGATTGCGGAAGCTTTGTTTCTCCAAAAGCAATTCCTCAAATGGCTGATACTGCTAAAGTGATTGATAAATTATCGATACTCGATTCTATCACTAAATTATTGGTTATTGTTGCTAATAAACGTGGAGCTGAAGAGGCTGTAGCATTTGAACAAATTCATTCCTTAGGTTTTCCTTTTTCATTATCACCTACATTTCAGCTACGTAATACCAATAGTAGTATGGAAGAGAGTTTTGAAAGAGTAGAAGCTATTCAAGAACTTTGCTTTAAAAATAAAAAACAGTTGGTTATTTATTTAAGTATGGGGTTTGGTAATCCATATGGAGATAATTACGATGAAGATATTTTACTTTTTTGGGCAGAGAAAATGGCACAGATTAATATAAGTGTGCTTTCACTTGCCGATACAGTTGGTGTTGCTAAACCTTCACAAATAGAATGGGCAGTCAAAATATTACAAGCTCAGTATCCATTAATTGAAATTGGGGTTCATTTACACGCTTCTATAAACGATTGGGAGCCAAAATTAGAAGCTGCATTTATTAATGGATGTATCAGATTCGATGGAGCTCTTAAAGGAATAGGAGGCTGCCCTATGGCGCAAGATGAACTTGTAGGTAATATGGACTCAGAATTAATGATTCCCTTTTTTAAATCAAAAGGGGTACTATCTTCATTAAATATGGATGCACTTGCCTCATGCAGCAAAATGGCTACTCAAATTTTTCATTAATTGGATATGAAGTTTCACTACGATTTTGCTATTAAAAAACTACAACCTCCTATAACGCACCATCATTCGATGTTGATGATTGGGTCATGCTTTACAGAAAATATGGGTAACTTACTTAAAGCATCAAAGTTCCATGTTATGGATAACCCAAATGGAATTTTGTTTAATCCAATAAGTGTATCAGAAGCAGTGCAACAATATATAAATTGTACACAATTTTCTAAAGAAGATCTTTTTTGTTTAAATGAATCTTGGCATAGCTGGAAGCATCATAGTAAGTTTTCTGGAATTACCGCTGAAGAAGCAATTGAAAAAATTAATCAATCTACTTTAAAGGCCAATGACTTTCTTAAAAAAGCAGATTATTTATTAATTACATTGGGTTCTGCATGGGTTTATGAATTAACTGAAGATGCTGAAGGGGTAACAAATGTTAGTGTTGCAGCAAATAACCATAAAGCGCCTGCTAATTGGTTTTCTAAACGATTGCTATCAAATAATGAAACTAAAGAGGCACTTGAGAAAATGTTAACAGCTTTAAAATTATTTAATCATCACTTAACTATAATTTTTACAATTAGTCCAGTTAGGCATTTGCGCGAAGGGGTAATTGAAAATAATAGAAGTAAAGCTGTTTTAATTCAAGCTGTGCATGATATTGTAAGGCAATCAGAGCAGCACTATTATTTTCCTTCATATGAAATAATGATTGATGATTTAAGGGATTATCGTTTTTATGCTGAAGATTTAGTACATCCTAATTATCATGCAACTCAATATATATGGGAGAAATTTATTGAATCATGTATTGAAGAAAATGCTCAGCTATTGTTAAAAAATATTAAGGAAATTAATATAGCTTATCAACACAAACCTTTTAACCCTTCAACAATTGCTCATCAAAAGTTTTTAATGAAGTATGCATCGCTTGTAAAACTGGTAAAAGAAAAACACCCTGAATTAGATTTACAAAAAGAACTCAGTTATTTTATAACTGGAACTAAGTAGTAGTTCTTAGTTCTTTACCAGACTCAGTGGAATTACCTTGCACAGCTTAGCTAATTCTTTTTGTTGTAGGTAATTGCTTAAATAATATTTATGCAATAATCCAGTTAATATTAATATAGTTTTATCACTGTTAGCATTTAACTCTCTTGTAATTTGGGCACACATTTTTTTATTTCGTTCTACCCAAAATAAAATATCAGCATTAAACCAATTGCTATAAGGCTGAAGTTCGGTATACTTTTCAGTTATGTTTTTAATAAATGTCCTCTCAATTTCAAATACTTTTTTTGCAGTATCATTTAAAGATTCTCTATTCATTACAACTAGATTACTATCTAATTTTTGTATCAAAGATTTATTTAATAAATTGTAATCGTTAAATTGTATGCTGTCTGTACTAGAAAATTTGTTTTCATAAAACAGTTGAGTCATAATAGAATTATGAGATGCTTCCATTGCATTTTTATAGTCTACATATTTTCTCCTATTTGGAATATAAATATCAAACGGAGCTAAACAAACTTCTTTTACTATTTCTTTGTATTTTCTTGCAGCTTTGTATTCAATTGGGTTTTCCCAAATACCTAAAAATTCTGCGGATTTTGCACCCCAAACTTTTCGAATATCACATTCTATTACAGTAGTAGAATCAAATTCAAGTAAAATAATATCTGGTTTAATTTTACTAATTAATTGATACAGATCTTTTGCGGTTAGCTGTTTATTTCCATTGTGTTTTGATCCAATAATAAATACACGATTTGGGGTAGGTTGAGCAATTGCATTTGTACAAAATTGGATGCTAAAACAAATTAAATAGCAATAAAACTTAAAATAATGTTTGTACGCCATTTGCAATTTTAAATTCATGTTGTAAAAGCCACTTTTTCCGCCACATGCCTCCAGAATATCCAACCAACGATTTATCACTACCTATTACTCTATGACAAGGTACAAGCAGGGTAATTTTATTTTTCCCATTGGTGGTAGCAGCCGCTCTTATTACTTTTGGATCACCTAGTCGCTTTGCAAGATCCATATAACTAATGGTTTTGCCATAACTAATTTCCATTAATTCGCTCCAAACCCTTTTTTGGAATTCAGTTCCTTCTTGATGTACTGGTATATCAAATTTATTTCTCTTACCATGAAAATATTCGATCAATTCTTCTGTACATTGATGCATTAATTCTGTGATTCCTGGTTCGCCATAAGTAAGTTGATCTTTATTATCTACAAAGCTCAGCTCTCCAATATATTGTTCTGTTCCTCCGATTTTTACTAAGCCAATCGGACTTTCATAATAAGTATAGTGTAATTCACCCATGATGGAAGATGCTTCAACTGTATATAAATATAGTAAACTAAATAGTATTCAACCAATTTTGTCGCCGTTACTCATTTTTTTGTCAGCCCTTAACAAAACAACCTTATTTTGTTCATCATAAACCCCGAGCACTAAGCACTCACTAAAAAAGTTGGCGATTTGTTTTGGTGGAAAGTTTACAACTGCAATAATTTGTATTCCTATTAAGGCTTCAGTTGAATAATGATGTGTTATTTGTGCGGATGATTTTTTTATACCGAGCGGACCGAAGTCTATTATTAATTGGTAAGCAGGCTGGTTGGCTTTTGTAAAGATTGTTGCCTCCTTAATTGTTCCAATTCGGATATCAATTTTTTCAAAATCAGACCAACTAATCATAAGTCAAGTAATTCTACAATTTCCATTAACTCTATTTTTTTATACAATTTTGAGGGAGTGTCGAAACATTTGGCAATTTCTTGTATTAAAATTTGGATAACTCTTTTGTGCGGGAGAGGCTTAAAATATGCTGCATTTAATGGTGCATTTAATTTGGTAAGATAATTTTCTATGTCTTTATGTGAGTATGCTTGACCGTTAGTGGCATCAACAAAAAAATGAATTTGATCCATAGGGTTGCCTACAAAAGTAGTATGATCATAATCTGATTGATAAAAAGCGATAATACATTGTTTTGGGATATTAATAATTTTTGCATTAATATCTAATTGGTCACACATTATTTGATAGATAATACCATTGGTAATCGTATTTCCTTTTTTACTTTCAAGTACTTTATGAATAAAAAATTCATCTGGATTTAAATAATTTACTTCTACTCCTTTTAAATGATAATAGTTATAAATGATGCTCGATAAAACATTGGCCTGTTCTAAGGGAGTGAGAAAGCTGTTTAATTCGAGCCATACATTCCTTCTTATTTTTTCAATTTCTTGTAAAACAGGAGAAGTTTGCAAATCGGGGTATTGAAATTTAGACGCTAATAATGAACCAAATAATAAATCATGGTATGCACTGTCTTTCCATTCTGTAAAGTCTGCAATGAGATCTGTAAAATGCAAACGATGAATAATCATTTCAATTCTTTCCTGAATTTCTTCATTCAAAGTGGTTTCCCAAAGGTGTTCAAGATTAGGAATAATCGGCTTACCAAATCCTATAATTTTTTCAGAAACAGTTGAATAAACTTCTTCATCCGGATCGTCTATAAGTGTAAATAGCGCATTTAATTCTTTGGTTTCCTGCATGGTTCAAGGATTATTCTTATATCAAACTAAATTATTTTTTAGTAAACCATCACTGTCAAGTTATGCCCCGTTTGTGGATATATGTGTAAAAATTCACATAATAAATCAAACATAACATCGTTCAAGCTTGTTTTTGACAATTATTTTGCAATTTAATGATGCTCAAAAGCGTATCTTGCATCTTTAAATAATTTGTTAAATGAGTACTTTTAATACACCTAAATTCCCTACTGGTAAAGCATCACTTCACCTTGAGTTAAAACGCAGAGTTCAGGCATATTTAGACGAACGAGGGATTGATGGTACAGGTACTTCTAAATTATTTACAAAAGCTATTTTAATGATAGTAGCTATTATAGCTGTTTACATTCATATTGTTTTTTTTACACCCATTTGGTATTTAGCAATTGTTGAATCTATCATACTTGGCGGTTTGGTTGCAGGAATCGGATTTAATGTAATGCATGATGGTAGTCATGGTAGTTTTAGCGGAAATAGAATGATGAATAGAGTTGCCGCATCTTCCATTAGTATGTTGGGCGCTAATCACTTTATGTGGAATATGAAGCATAATATGATTCACCACAGTTTTACCAATATTGGTGGAGTAGATGATGATATTGAAGTTGGCGTATTTATGCGTATGGCACCTTCACAAAAATTATATAAAGCTCACAAATTTCAGCATTTATATTTTTGGATTCTGTACATGTTATTGTATGTATTTTGGATTTTTTTTAC
>JBKJQV010000024.1:0-4059 GCA_046593815.1 Sediminibacterium sp.
TTCAAATGGAAAATACACCACCATTATAAAAGGCGTTGAAGAAGGCGAAAGAATAGTTAGCAAAGGAGTTTATCAAATGAAAACAATTCATCTCAATCAATAAATATTTATCACTCATTAAAAAAAAGACAATGAAACAATTAAAAATGGCCTTGATGGCAATCATTACAATTTTCTGTTTAAGTACAGTAAATGCACAATCAAAAAAAGATAGTACTACAAAACATGAACTCACTATGGCATATCAATGCCCTATGAAATGTGAAGGGAGTAAAACTTACGACAAAGCTGGTAAATGTCCTAAATGTAATATGAACTTGAAAGAAGTATCAAAAGTACAATCACAGCCAGTAGAGTACCAATGCCCTATGAAATGCGAAGCTAATAAAACTTATAGCAAAGAAGGAAAATGCCCAGTATGTAATATGACATTAAAAAAACTTAAATAGCAAAATTCAAAACTGTTCAAGAAGTACACTATAATAATTAATTCATCAATAAATAATAATAATGAAACAAATAACAAAACTTACAGCGGCTATTATTTTAATAGGTGCTGTTACATTTTTTGCTGCCTGTAAAAACAATAGCGCTGAAAATAAAACAGCTGTTGACTCTACTAAAACAGAAGTAGCACATAGCGCAGAGCATGTTTATGCCTGTCCAATGCATCCTGAAGTTACAGGCAAAGAAGGCGATACCTGCCCCAAATGTGGCATGAAACTAGAACACAATGATAATGCTGCTGCCCCTAGCAATGTAGCTATGCAGTTCAGCACGAGTCCAGCTTCAGTGAATCCTAATGAGGAAGTAAATTTAATAATGACACCAAAGAAAAAAGATAATGATAAAGAACAGGTTGCCTTGGATATTGAACATACTAAGAAAATACACCTAATTGTAGTAAGTGAAGATTTAAGCTGGTTCGATCATATCCATCCAGAACTAAATGCAGATGGTTCTTACAACGTTAAAGAAAAATTTCCTGCACCAGGCAATTATATATTATTTGCCGACTACAAACCAAGTGGCGGCAATCATACAGTTGATGTTTTAAAAGTGACTGTAAATGGAAAAGCGCCAGTAGCAAAAAAATATGGTTCTGATAAATTAACTGGTGAAGGTGGTGGTGGATTTTCTGTGAGTCTGACTCCCGAAGGCGGTAAATTTTTAACCAATATGCCAATGCACATTAATGGCAAAATGATGCAAAACGGAAAGGAAGTTAATGTAAATACACTAGAAGATTACTTGGGTGCAAAAGCCCACATGGTAGTCGTAAGCCTTTCGGATAAAAAATATTTACATGTACACCCAAGTGTAGAAGGCGGCAAATTTGATTTACACACCACTTTTGATAAACCAGGTGTTTATCGTGGCTGGATTCAGTATCAATCTAAAGGAAATGTTTATACAAGCGATTTTGTTATGAATGTAGAAGAAGGTACTGCTGCCAATATGAAAAACATGAAACATGATGATATGAAAGAAATGAACCATTAATATATCTAACACAACATGTATGCAAATCAATAAATTAATATTAATGCTTTCTTTATTTTGCTTTGTAACAACTATTGTGAGAGCTCAGCAAGAAAAGAAAACGGATGAAGTGAGTTATAATCCCAATGCAAAAGGTGATACAAGCAAACGAAGTTTAAAATCGATAGCCGTTGGTAAAATTGGTTCAGTCAATTTAATCATCAACTATCATTCACCAGGTGTTAGAGGCAGAACTATATGGGGAGGTTTAGTAACCTACAACGATGTGTGGGTTACCGGGGCACATAGTGCAACATCTTTGGAAATTGATAAGGAAATTATAGTAGCAGGTACTGTTATTCCGCAGGGGAAGTATGCCATCTTCACTATTCCAGGAAAAGAAGAGTGGACCATCATCATAAACAAAAACTGGAACCAACATTTAGCGGATGACTATTTGCAAAAAGAAGATATAGTTCGAATAAAAGTGAAACCAGAAAGATTAAATCAAAACTTAGAGCGTTTACAGTATTTTATAGAAGATGAGAAAAATAATAAAGGAAAAATTACAATAGCATGGGAACTTTTGAGGATCGAATTTGAAATAACGACTAAAAAATAAAGATGCTCAATAAACTCATTCAATTTTCGCTTCGGAATAGGTTATTTGTAATAACTACTGCTGCATTAATAATGGTATATGGTGTATTTACATTAATTAATTTGCCGGTAGATGTTCTACCGGATTTAAACAGACCGAGGGTAACTATTTTCTTGGAAGCCAATGGCATGGCACCAGAAGAAATTGAAGCACAGGTAACTCTGCCTGTAGAAACATCATTGAATGGTGCACCTGGAGTTGAAGTAGTACGTTCAGTTGCAAGCCCAGGCTTGGGGTTAGTATTTGTAGAATTTGAATGGAGTACAGATGTTTATAGGGCAAGGCAATTGACCGCGGAGAAATTACAAACAGTTCAATTGCCCAATAAAATTGTACCCGTAATGGGACCTATCAGTTCGGTAATGGGGCAGTTTATGATGATAGCAGTAACAGCGGATACTTCATCTGCTGCAGAGATAAGAACGTTGAGCGATTTCACCATTCGTAGAAGATTGATGAGCATTAAAGGCGTAAGTCAGGTAGTACCTATTGGAGGTGAAAAATTGCAATACCAAGTATTGATTAGCCCCCAAAAAATGCGCCAGTTCAATGTATCAATCAATGAAATTGACAATGCATTGCAATTAACCAATATCAACACAACTGGTGGTTTTGTAGATGATAAAAAAGGAACTGAAGTTCTGATTAGAAATATTGCCAGGGCCAATACATTAGAGGATTTATCCAACACCGTTGTAACAGAAAAGGGTAATGCACCTGTATTACTAAAACAGGTAGCCGAATTAAAATTTGGTGGCCCAATCAAACGAGGCGATGGTTCATTGAATGGTAAGCCTGCAGTTATTTTAAGTATTGAAAAACAGCCAGGTGCTAATACAATCACATTAACAGCCGAAATTATTAAGGCAATTGAGGATATTAAAAAGTCAATCCCAAATGATATAAAAATTAATACCGATGTTTTTCAACAAAAGAATTTTATTGAAAATTCATTAATCAATGTAGAACATGCATTGAGGGACGGATTTATTTTAATTGTAATTATTTTATTTTTATTCTTACTTAATTTTAGAACAACAGTTATTACACTTACGGCTATCCCGTTATCCCTTATTATTACTGCCATTGTTTTTAAAATGTTTGACATATCTATCAACACTTTAACTCTTGGAGGATTAGCCATTGCAATCGGCGAGTTGGTAGATGATGCTATTGTAGATGTTGAAAATGTATTTAGAAGATTAAAAGAAAACTGGGCAAAGGAACATCCGCAGCCATTAATGAAAGTTATTTATGAAGCTAGCAGTGAAGTAAGAAACTCCATTGTATATGCCACCATCATTGTGGTTTTGGTGTTTTTACCCCTATTTTACTTGCAGGGTATAGAAGGTAAAATATTTGCACCGCTTGGTATTGCTTATATTACTTCCATCATTGCATCACTAGCAGTTTCATTAACTGTAACTCCTGCTTTGTGTAGCTATTTAATGGGTGCTCCAAAAAATTTACACCATGTTAATTTAAAATTTTGGGGAAAGAAAAAAATTGCCGAACCAAATGAGAGTATAACTGAAGAAGATAGCAGCTTAGTAAAATGGCTAAAGAAGCAAGACACAAAAATGTTGAATTGGGGGCTAAAACGGCCTAAACTGATTATAGGTGTTGCTATTGGGTTAGTCTTTGCTGCAATAAGTATTGTACCTTTTTTTGGTACAGAATTTCTACCCCCTTTTAATGAAGGAAGCTTCACCATTAATCTATCTACTCCTGCCAGCACCTCTTTAGAAGAAGCCAATAAAATAGGCACCATTGCCGAAAAACAAATTTTAAAAGTAGAAGGTGTTTTATTAACTGCACGTAGAACAGGTCGGGCAGAATTAGATGAGCATGCTGAGCCGCCAAGCAACTCAGAAATTGAAGTGGCCTTAAAGCCTGAGTCTGTAAAAAAACGGGAG
>JBKJQV010000062.1:0-3867 GCA_046593815.1 Sediminibacterium sp.
CACCATCATGCACTTCACCAATCTTGTGAATCATACCTGTATAACGCAGAATACGCTCTGTGGTGGTGGTTTTACCGGCATCAATATGTGCAGCAATACCGAAGTTTCTTTGAAATTTCAAATCAGCCATAACAAATCCTTATTTTTTGGAGCCGCAAAGGTAAGCATATTACCGAAAATGCAAAGCCTTGTTGAAGAATAAATTCTAATGGGGAAAACTCCTTCTAATAACCCAATGCTATTTACTTGCATACGTTTGCTTTTGTAACAATTGCGACAAGTTGGTCATAAGTACTTCGTTTTGCTTTCACGTCTGCCAATACTAAAGTACATGAGGCAAAAGCAGATTCAGCAATAGTTGTAAAATTCTTATCGGTTACATGCCAAAATGCATCCATATCAATTGGCTGCAAGTATAAATCGCCAATTTTCCCTTCTGTTGATGTATTGCTAATAGCTTGAGCACCATTGTAAAATATTTTGCCTGAATTATCTGTTTCCTTTTGCAATAAATTAATCTTTGTTCCAGCAACAATTACTTTGTAGAAATCACCAGAAAAATTAGTATATAGTTCATTATTAACCTCAAATCCTTTAATTTCATTAGGTGTCAATTGTTTTTTTGAGCCTGATGAATTTGAAAAAATGATCCCTCCTCGTTGTTTAAAAAGAACTTTAATAGTGCCTGAAGTTTTTTCGCCATTGAACCCAATAATTGAACCATTTTGAAAATCTGAAACTTGGTTGGTCTGGGCCAATCCAAATATTGCAATTAGTGATAAGGTCAAAGCCACGATGATTGTTTTCTTTTTCATATTGTTTTGTTTTATACTTACTAATAAGTAAGTTAGTTATTAAAAAAAATATTTATCCCTTTAGTTGATTTTGAATACCATCTTCAATTATCTTAAAATCTTCTGGCCCTGTAATCCTTGCCAATTGTACACCAGCAGCAAGATTAGTCATGATAAGTAAAGATTTAATCTTAGGTGATTCTGAAAATATAAATTCACCACTTGTTTTACCATCTTTTAGGGTTTTCTCTACCATATTCAATACCATTTTTACTAAATCTGTTACTTTTTCCTTTACCGATAATGGTAATGTGTTATAGTCGGAAGCTACTGAACCAATGATGCAGATATTCTTCTGTTGAATAAGCTGAGCATATCTTTCAATAAATTTTTTCAGTTTAATTGTTGGCGTTAACCCTGATAATCGCAGCTGTTTATCCAATAAAATATAATCATCTATATAAGTGTCAATAACTCCAGAAAGCAAATCTTCTTTAGCAGGAAAATGATAGTGTATAGCTGCGTTTTTAATGTTCAACTGTTTAGCTATATCAGCATAACTAAATGCATTATAACCCACTTGTTTCATGAGTTCTTTAGCGATTAATAATATAGCGGTTTTCGTATCGTTTGTTTTTAATGCCATAAAGCTAATACTTACTTACTAATAAGTAAAATATATTTTTCATCATACATAAAAAAACCCCGAATTAAATTCAGGGTTTCTAAAGATATGTTTTTAAACTTAGATTTTAAAGTGAGAGAACGCTTTATTAGCTTCTGCCATACGGTGTGTGTCTTCTTTCTTTTTGAAAGCTGCGCCTTCACCTTTTGCTGCTGCCATAATTTCACTAGATAACTTATCAGCCATTGTTCTACCATTTCTTTCGCGACTGTATTTTATCAGCCACTTCATACTTAGGGAAATTTTACGATCAGCACGCACTTCAGCAGGAATTTGAAATGTAGCTCCACCAATACGACGACTTCTAACTTCAACTGCTGGAGTTACATTAATAATTGCTTTCTTCCAGATTTCATATCCGTCTTCACCAGTTACTTTTGAAACTTTATCTACTGCGTCATAAAAAATATTAATTGCAGTACTTTTTTTACCATCCCACATCAAATTATTGATAAAACGCGTGACCTGTTTGTCGTTAAAACGACCATCTGGTGCTAAGGGTAATTTTTTGGCTTGTGCTTTACGCATTGGTTTAATTTTTAGAGTAGCTGAATATCTTCAAGTTTTAAAACTTTACTCAGCCATTATTTTAAATGATTATTTTTTAGCTTTTTCTTTCTTAGTACCATACTTAGAACGGCTCTGCTTGCGGTCTTTAACGCCTGCAGTATCCAAACTTCCACGTACAATATGGTAACGTACACCTGGTAAATCTTTCACACGACCACCACGAATCAGAACGATTGAGTGCTCTTGTAAATTATGGCCTTCACCTGGGATATAGGCAATTACCTCGATTTTGTTTGTCAACCTAACTTTTGCCACTTTACGTAAGGCTGAGTTTGGTTTTTTAGGTGTAGTTGTATATACACGTGTACATACACCACGACGCTGAGGACATGCATCCAAAGCCCTTGACTTACTCTTAGCCCTTATTATTTCGCGGCCTTTTCTAACTAATTGCTGTATTGTAGGCATTATTAACCATTTAAAATTTCGGACGGCAAAGGTAATGGCTGAGATCGAGAAAGCAAAATGTTTTAAAAAAAAAGTATAAATAACCAGTTCGAACCCGTTTTTAAACCCAATTTACTTGACTAAGTTGGTGAACTAAAATCAATAGCTTTATTTTGATATTGTAACCCCGCAGCCCTCCAAATCCCTATGAGACTGCCCATATTTTGTTTTATGATTGGCTTAATTGCCAAATGGAATTTATTAGTTGGTCAATCGCCGATTGGCATAAGTTATACACAACAAAATTTAGCGATCAGCCAAAATTTTGATGGATTACCTGCAACAGGAAGTTTTTCATTGATAGGAAAAGGTTCACATTTAATACAAAATGCACCAATTGCTGCTGCAAATACAAACGGATGGCAATTTTTACAAATCAGTGGATCTGGTACCAATGCTAATTTTTTTGTAGGAACTGGGTCAAGCACTGGCAGTGGAATTTATAGTTTTGGATTATCTAATAATTCAGAAAGAGCCATAGGTAGTTTAGCTTCTAGTACCGGCATTTATTCGATGGGTATTATTCTTACAAATAATACAGGATCTACATTGAATACAGCAAGCATTTCATTTATAGCAGAACAATGGAGAAAAGGTGGTTCAGGAAATAAAAACACTTGGCGTTTTCGTTACAAAACTGGTAGTTTTAATGACATCAATCAATCGTCATTAATTGATGAAACACAACTCAATTTTAGCTCATTACAAATAAGTACAGGCGTAGCAACATTAAATGGAAATCTTCCAGAAAATCAAATGAATGTAAATTTTACTCTTGAAAATATTCAATGGAATAATGGAGAACAAATTTTATTGAGATGGGATGATGCGGATGAAACAGGAAGTGATGACGCTATGGCAATTGATCAATTTACTTTTTCGGCAAAATATAATGTACCTAGTCCAGTTTCAATTAATGATATTCAAAGTTTAGCTGATAGCCCTACAAATGCTGATACCATTCAGTATTCCATAAAGTTTGGAGGAAATATTACAGGATTAAATACAGCAAATTTTCAATTGAAATCTTTTGGCTTAACAAATACTAAATTAGTTAAAATTAGTGGAATAGGAAGCGATTATACAGCTACTGTTTTTACTGGAAATGGTGAAGGATTTTTTCAACTTGGAATTGTTAACGACAATAATTTAATTCCTGGAATACAACAACTCCCCTATTTTGATATTGATTCTCAATGGGTAGACAAAGTTGGTCCCGTTATTACAAAAATAAGTTTACTCAATTCATTAATGAAAAGGGGTGATACAATTCCAATAAACATTAGCATTCAAAAAGAAAAAAACACATGTACTATATTTCAAGGACTCATAAATAATTACCCATTACTTTCTTTCAAAAAAGTGACGGAT
>JBKJQV010000231.1:0-3828 GCA_046593815.1 Sediminibacterium sp.
ATTAGTTGATTTATATTATATTGATAATTGAATTATAAACTCGGTTCCCTTATTTTCTCCAGTATTTACGTTTATTTCTCCACCATGCGCTTTTACAATATCATAATTCAATCTCAATCCAGTTTCCTGATATGTTAGTTTGGTTATTTTCATATTTTGTATGATCTAATTAATTAAGTCGGTTGTTCAATAAATTGGTAGGCATAGCTTAAAAATAAGCAATTATGTATATATAAAAATTGACTATCAACGATAAAGCTTCGCTTATGTTTGAGTTGAAAACATAGATAAAATTCAACAAAATGGTTCTAATAAAATATGAAGAATTACCATTTCTGCGCACCATTCTGCGCACTAAATAACAAAACCCACGACCAGCGTGGGTTTCATTTGTTCTAAGTGGTGTGGGCCGGGATCGAACCGGCGACACAAGGATTTTCAGTCCTTTGCTCTACCGACTGAGCTACCGCACCTTCCATAGAGTTTCCTTATTCAGGGCTGCAAATATAGGGAGCCATTCGCTTATTAACGCATTATCCCCGTTTTTTTTATTATTAGAACTCGCAATTCTTTGGCGTACGAGCAAACGCAATTACATCACGGATATTCGTCATCCCCGTTACAAATTGTACCATCCTTTCAAAACCTAATCCAAAACCAGCATGAGGTACTGTACCAAACCTTCTTGTATCTATATACCAACTCATCTCCTCTAAAGGAATATGCATCTCATTCATACGAGCTTCTAGTTTGGTTAATCGCTCTTCTCGCTGACTACCGCCCACTATCTCTCCAATACCCGGTGCTAATATATCCATCGCCGCAACCGTTTCTCTGCCTGGCTCACAACCATCATTTAAACGCATATAAAACGCTTTGATTTTTGCTGGATATCCAGTTACAATTACTGGCTTCTTAAAATGTTTTTCTACCAAATATCTTTCGTGCTCGCTCTGCATATCTATACCCCAACTCACATCGTACTTAAATTTTTTCTTCTTATATGCTGGACTATCCAATAAAATCGCAATCGCTTCTGTATATGTAATTCGTTCGAATTGATTATTAACTACAAAATTCAACTTCTCCATCAAGCCCATTTCTGCTCGCTCTTGTTGTGGCCTCAGCTTTTCTTCTTCTGCTAATCGTTGGTCTAAAAATTCTAAATCTTCTTTATTATGCTCCATCGCATAGCGAATTAAATATTGAATGAACTCTTCTGCTAAATTCATATTGTCTTCAATATCATTAAACGCCATTTCAGGTTCAATCATCCAAAATTCTGCTAAGTGTCTTGTAGTGTTTGAATTCTCTGCTCTAAAAGTTGGACCAAAAGTGTAGATCTCTGAAAATGCCATTGCGCCTAGTTCTCCTTCTAATTGACCACTTACTGTAAGGTTCGTACTCTTACCAAAAAAATCTTCGTTGTAATTAATATTTCCTGCATCATCTTTTGGTGCAGTGCCATCCATTGGTAATGTAGTTACCCTAAACATTTCTCCAGCTCCTTCTGCATCACTAGCAGTAATAATTGGTGTATGCAAATACACAAACCCTTTTTCATTAAAAAACTGATGCACCGCAAAAGCCAATGCATGCCTTACTCTAAAAATGGCCCCAAAAGTATTGGTACGAAAACGTAGATGCGCTTTCTCTCTTAAAAATTCGAGGTTATGTTTTTTAGGTTGAAGGGGGTATTTCTCGCCATCACTATCACCCAAAATTTCTAGAGTAGCCGCTTTAACTTCAATGGTTTGTCCCTTTCCCAAAGATGCTACCACTTCACCCACAACTTTTAAAGAAGCTCCAGTAGTAATACGCTTAATTGTTTCATCATTCAACAAACCTAAAGCAACAACTACTTGCAAATTATTATTGGTACTGCCATCATTCAATGCTATAAACTGGTTGTTGCGAAAAGTTCGCACCCAACCCATTACGGTAACTTGCTCTCCTGGCTTACCAGAAGCCAATAGTGTTTTAATTTTGATTCTACTGTTAAACATGTGGCGAAGATAATAAAACAAGCAGCTAATAACCACATTCAAACCCCAGTTTGCGTATGTTTTACATCTAAATAATTTTATTAAAATGGAGATTTATGTTTGGATTTTATGAAAAAGATGTAACATTGCAATGGAAACACGCTGATTTGTCTTCGTTACCCCGACATTTTAGTTATTCTTTTTCCAAAATCAATAATCATAAACCGAGCTGAGTTCATTACCCTTAGAACGGATTAACTTTTTTGACAAATTGTATTTCCCCCTAATAATTGATATTATATATGTTTGACATTCTGCAATTAAACAACATGTTATTGCCTGAACTGCTTGATATTGCTGAGCAGCAGAAAATTACCGGAGCTAAAAAGCTAGATAAACAAGGATTGATTTATAAAATCCTCGATAGCCAAGCTATTAAAGCCAGCGAAGTAAAAGACGACCCTAAAAAAAAATCGGCACGTCCTAAAAAACCAATCACGGTAAAAACTACCAATGGCACAGAAGAAGCTGAAGTGATGGAAGATGCACCTGCAACTCCAACACCAAACCCTCAAAGCAGACCAGTTAAAAAAGCGGTTCCAAAACCTGTTAAAGTAAAAAATACTAGCCCAGAAGCTCCAATTACAGAATCTGTAAATGATGCAACCAGCCAAATAGCAGCGGCTATTATTCAAACACTTGAAGCAAGTGAAAACAACGGCGAACAAAGTCAAGCTCCAGAAACTGAGTTACAAGAACGCCCTCGTCAGCAACCTCAACGCAAAGAACCCGCTTTTAATATAGAATTTGAAGGGGTTATTCCAGCTGAAGGTGTTTTAGAAATGATGCCCGACGGATATGGTTTCTTACGTTCTTCTGATTACAATTATCTCTCCTCTCCAGATGATGTATATGTATCTCCATCTCAAATAAAATTATTTGGTTTAAAAACAGGCGATACCGTAAAAGGTGCTGTTCGTCCGCCTAAAGAAGGGGAGAAATATTTCGCCTTACTTAAAGTTGATTTTATTAACAATAAGCGTCCCGATGAAGTTCGTGATCGCGTGCCGTTCGATTATTTAACGCCATTGTTTCCTTATGAAAAATTAAATTTATTTACTACTCCTAATAATTATAGCACAAGAATTATCGACCTGTTTACTCCTATCGGAAAAGGACAACGTGGTTTAATTGTTGCGCAACCAAAAGTTGGTAAAACCATGTTGTTGAAAGAAGTGGCCAATGCCATTGCTGCCAACCATCCTGAGTGTTACTTAATGGTTGTGTTGATTGATGAAAGGCCAGAAGAAGTTACCGATATGGAACGCAGCGTAAATGCAGAAGTAATTGCTTCGACCTTTGATGAGCCTGCAGAAAAACACGTAAAAGTTTCGAGCATTGCATTACAAAAAGCAAAGCGTTTAGTAGAGTGCGGACATGATGTGGTTATTTTATTAGATTCTATTACTCGTTTAGCACGTGCCCATAATACAGTTGCTCCTTCTAGTGGTAAAGTATTAAGTGGTGGTGTTGAAGCAAATGCTTTACTAAAACCAAAACAATTTTTTGGTGCTGCACGTAAAATTGAAAACGGAGGATCTCTTACAATACTTGCTACTGCCTTAATTGAAACAGGTAGCAAAATGGATGAAGTGATTTTTGAAGAGTTCAAAGGAACAGGTAATATGGAATTGCAATTGGATAGAAAATTGGCCAACAAACGTATTTATCCTGCAATTGATTTAGTTGGATCTTCTACTCGCCGCGATGACTTATTATTAGATAAAGAAGTGCTAGGCCCTATGAATATTTTACGTCTCTTCTTAAGTGGTATCACCCCAGA
>JBKJQV010000303.1:0-7882 GCA_046593815.1 Sediminibacterium sp.
GTTGAAGTAGAAATGATAGTGGAGATTTATTAAGTACTTTATGAAACTATTAATCTGACTAATAAATAAAGAATAGACGGACATAATAAACAGCCCATAGCAGTATGAAATGTAGCAGTTAATGCGCCATATGGAACCAATTTTAAATCCGTTGCGGCCAAACCTGCAGATACGCCACTAGTAGAACCTACCAATCCACCAAAAATCATTGCTGTTTGAGGGTTATCTATTCCCAATCGCTTTGCAAGAAACGGTGTAGAAATTGTTACAATAATAGATTTAATTACACCAATAGCAATACTGATTGCTATCACATTTGAACTTGCTCCAACTGCTCCACCCGTAACAGGACCAACAATAAATGTACATGCCCCACCTCCAATGGTAGCAATACTTTTAGCATCAGTATATCCCATAAAATAGGCAAAAGTCCCACCAACAATAAATGCAATTACAGTTCCTAAAATCAAACAAATTAATCCAATAAAACCTGTTTTTTTGATCTCCTTAAAACTAGCTCCCATAGCAGTTGAAACAATTGCAAAATCGCGCATCATTGAACCTCCTAAAAATGCTAATCCAGAAAAAGCAGGTATGGATGCCAAGCCTTTATCACCTCCAAAATAGGCAAGTACTAATCCAATGCTTATCGCAATAGCCGCACCTGGAATCTTTTTATTGGTTACTTTTTTAGAAAATACTACAGAAATATAAATGATTAATCCAACAATCAACAGCGCAAATACAAAACCATTTTTATCTAATATGGAAATAATTTCTTTCATGCTTATTTAGTAGTTCTTTTTTTAGCTATATGATCAATATAAGGTATGAAAGCAAAACAAGCAGCCGTTGCAAATACTCCTACTAACAATGCTAACCAACCCCCAGAAATTGCTGCTCTAACATTCTGCGAAGCAGACATGGCTACAACAACAGGTATGTACATAGAGTTCCAAAAAAGAATTCCATTTTCAGATTCAGGTAACAATATTTTTTTTCGTTGACTATAATCATGTACCAATACCAAAAGCAACATGGCGAAACCTACGCCACCTAAATTTCCATTCATATTGAACAAACGCCCAAGTGAATCACCTATAATATGACCAACAAGAAAACAACCGGCCAAAATGGCAACACCGTATATTTTCATATTTTACTTATTAAAAAAAAAATTGCAACCATTTCATAACTAATTTATAAAAACAATTTTTTTACATCTCCTTTTACTACTTTTCCCATTGCATTTCGAGGCAATTCATTTAATTGAATATACTTACGGGGTGTTTTATAAGAAGCTATTTGAGATCTTAACCATGAATTAAGCAATTGAGTATCTATTTCAGGTTCTTTTGAAACTACAGCAGCAACTATTAATTCACCCCATTCTTCATCTGGTATTCCAATTACAGCACAATCAATGATAGCATCATTATTTCTGAGTACTTCTTCTATTTCTAAAGCAGAAATTTTATATCCGCCCGACTTAATAATATCAACTGAATTCCTTCCCATAATTCGGTAATACCCATTTTCAATTACCGCAATATCTCCTGTTTTAAACCATCCATCAGCAGTAAAAGTTTCTTCAGTTGCTTTTGGATTTTTCCAATACTCTTTAAAAACAGTATTGCCTTTAATCAATATTTCACCAGGTTCGTCTTGTAATGATGGCTGATATTGTTCGTTGGTCAACATTACTTCTACTCCCGGTAAAGGCAATCCCACATAACCTGCTTTTCTTTCACCTTCATACGGATTGCTTAAACCCATTCCAATTTCGGTCATCCCATATCGCTCCAATAATCTTTGTCCGCTTATTGTCTCCCATTTTTCCATCACAGATACTGGCAAAGCAGCAGAGCCACAAACCATTAACCTGAATTGTTGCATTGCAGTATGTAATTCTTTCTGTTCATCTTTTGATAATCCATCAAAATAAGCAATGAGTTTGTGATATATAGTAGGCACAGCCATGAACAGATTAATCGAGCCATTTTTAAAATACTTAAATATTTCATTTTCAGAAAAGGCAGATAAAAAAGTACAGTTAGCACCACTCCATAAAGCACAACCGATCACATTAATTATACCATGTACATGGTGCAATGGCAAAACACAAATTATGCGATCAGAAGAAGTCCATTTCCAGGCAGTAACCAATGAACTGATTTGTGCATCTATATTTGAATGTGTTGTAACAACTCCTTTAGGCTTATTTGTTGTGCCACTAGTATACAAAATCATAGCTCTTCTTGAAGCATCAATTGATGGAAGTTGCTTTTGGCTATTTTTTATTTCATCTTCAATAATTACTATTCTAATTGAATGTTCATTTGCACAAGATTCAAACATCGCAGCATAAACTTGATTCAGTATAATTATTTCAGCTCCTGTATCTTCCAAAACATATTGTAAAGAAGGAAATGGATGAGTTAAACACAATGGAACTGCAATAGCACCAGCTTGCCAAATTGCCCATTGAACTTTTACATAATCAAAACCAGGATTAATCATAAAAGCAACTCTAGCTTCTTCTAAATCGGCTTTATCCTGCAATAGGTGAAAAGCTAATCCTGCAGATTGTTCTTTTAATTCATCATAAGTGTACGGTTGACCGTTACTGCAGATTGCAGTATTAGTTAAAAAGTTATCAGCCCTATTTATTAATTCGATCATATTTATACTTTATTCATTATAAATCAACATACATTTTAGCTTTATGAAACAGTTTA
Source organism: Sediminibacterium sp. (assembly GCA_046593815.1). Taxonomy (GTDB): domain Bacteria; phylum Bacteroidota; class Bacteroidia; order Chitinophagales; family Chitinophagaceae; genus Sediminibacterium. Next base: position 2,739 of record JBKJQV010000303.1, read on the forward strand.
ACTTAACAATTAAGAAATCATTTATAAAATAGTGATTTATAAATTCCCATTTCCAAGCCTCGCAATTCTGCTAATCCTTTTAGTCTTCCTATTGCACTATATCCGGGGTTTGTTTTCTTTTTTAAATCATCCAACATCTGGTGACCATGATCTGGCCTCATTGGAATTGAAATATTTCTTTTTTCCATTAAAGTAATTATTTCTTTAACAACTGCATACATATTTACGTCTCCTTCTAAATGATTGTCCTCATAAAAATCACCATTCTCATTTCTTTTAGTACTACGTAAATGCAAGAAATTAATTCTATCACCAAATTGCTTTACCATTGCTGGCAAATCATTATCAGCACGAACCCCAAAACTTCCTGTACAAAAACACAATCCATTATTAGTAGAGGGAACAGCAGCAATTAAAGCTTTTATATCATTTGCAGTGCTTACCACTCTTGGCAAGCCCAATATAGGATATGGAGGGTCATCGGGATGTATTACCATTTTAACTTTACAATCATCTGCAACAGGAATGATTTGTTGTAAAAAATAAATTAAATTACTTCTTAGTTTATCAGCATTTATTCCATTGTATTTATCTAAAGCAAGTTGAAATTGTTCAACAGTAAAACTTTCTTCACTGCCAGGTAACCCCTTTATAATATTTTGCTCTAACAATAATTTATCTGCATCATTCATGCTTTCGAATCTTGTTCTAGCTTTAGCTACTTGATCTACTGAATAATCATTCTCTGCTCCTTTTCTTTTTAAGATAAATAAATCAAAAGCAATAAAAGCAGCATTCTCAAACAATAAAGCCAAAGAACCATCAGGCATCGGATATGCTAAATCAGTTCTAGTCCAATCCATTACCGGCATAAAGTTGTAGGTGATAATATTGATACCACATAAACTTAAATTTTTAATAGACTGTTTATAATTTTCAATATATTTTTCAAATCCTTCAAATTGCGTTTTAATATATTCATGCACAGGAACGCTTTCTACAACATTCCATGTTAAGCCAGCTTGTTCAACAATTATTTTTCGTTTTTGAACTTCCTCTACTGTCCATATTTCACCATTAGGTATTTGATGTAATGCAGTTACTACTCCAGTACAACCAGCTTGTTTAATATCAATTAAACTTACTGGATCCTTAGGGCCATACCATCGCATTGTTTGAATCATTCTCATAAATAATCTTTACTAGTTAAACTCCACTAAACGCAGAAAAACCACCATCTACTGAAACGATAGTGCCTGTAACAAATTTGGATGCATCACTTAATAACCAAATAAGTGCACCTTTTAATTCATTGGGATGACCCATTCTTTTAAAAGGAGTATTTTGAATTATTAATCCGCCTCGTTCTGTATAAGATCCGTCCTCATTGGTTAATAAAGTTCTGTTTTGTTCTGTAAGAAAAAAGCCTGGCATGATTGCGTTCATTCTAATTTTATCACCATACCTATTGGCCAATTCAACAGCCATCCAGCGTGTATAACAATCTATTGCAGATTTACCTAAGCTATAACCCAACACTCTTGTTAAAGCACTAGATGAACTTACTGATGAAATATTTATAATACTTCCTGTGCTTTGCTCTGAAATTGATTTACCAAATATTTGTGTTGGTAAAATTGTTCCCATCAAATTTAAGTTAACCGCTTTTTCAATTGCACTCATATTCATAGAAAAAATATCTTCACCAGGTTTTACCACAGCCTCTGGAATATTTCCTCCAGCACCATTTACTAGCCCATGAATTGCTCCATATTTTTTAAGCATTGCTTCCTTAGCAGCAACTAACTCATCTTCTTTACTAACATCTGCTATTAATGGAATTGCATTACCACCATTAGTATTAATGGCATGGGCCCTTTCTTCAGCTACAATTTTATTTCTTCCCATTATTCCAATATTGCCACCTTGTTCAGCAATAGCATCAATAAATGCTTTGCCCAAAATACCTGTGCCACCTGTTACTACTATTGATTTATTTTGTAATGCTAACATCGTTTACAATTAATTTATATTATTTTTTGATGATTTTTTCTTTTACTGATCATAATTGTAACTGATTAGTTTTAAACTACTTTATTTATTCCTCCATTTCCATATACAAACGATTCCATTACTTTTAAACTTTTCAATGCTTCATTTATTGAGCAAGGGTTTTTATCTTTACCTAAAAAATAATTCACTATTTTTTCTATCATAGGCTGTTGAATATGTGCTGGATGTTGAAAAGAAAAGATTTCTTCGTTTTTATCGATTATACATTTTACTGAATTACCAAAAAATGCAAATTGAATCATTCCGTATTCACCTATAATCTCACAACTATCTTCCTTTAAAAAATCTGGCATTGAAAAGTTCCAATTGCCAATGAAAAGAATATTGTTATTAAATTTTACTACACCCGATACAGCGTCTTCTGCATTATACAATCCAGCTTGATTTTCGGCAAACCCAAAGCTTTCAATTACATCACCAAATATTTGAATAAGAATATCTAATTGATGCGGAGCTAAATCATAAAATAATCCTCCGCCAGAAAGATCAGGTACTACTCTCCAATTTTCATCAGTTTTTGCAATCATTGAGGAATCATGAGGTTGAAATAAATTCAGTCTTACTAATTTTATCTTACCAATTGAATTTTCATCAACCAACTGTTTAATTTTTTGAAACATTGGCAATGCTCTTCTGTATTGAGCAACACAAAGTTTGCCCTTGTATTTTTCAACTGCTTCTGCCATTCTTATACATGAAGCAACGCTAGTAGTAACAGGTTTTTCTACATAAACAAACTTTCCTTTTTCTAAACAAGCTAATGAGTACTCTTCGTGGTATTTTGGTGGAGTTGCGATATATACTGCATCGATATCGGGATTGCTTATTAAGTCCATAGCATCGCTATACCATATGCCCACATTATGCCTTTTTGCAAAGTCTTCGGCTTTTTCTGCATTCCTTCTCATAACAGCATACAGCATAGAATTATTTACTTTATTAAATGCTGGTCCGCTTTTAACTTCAGTAACATTGCCGCATCCAATTATTCCCCATCTGATCATGGATTTCTCTTTATTAATAGCGAGTTATTTTAGCTCTTTAATCTTTAAACTTCTAAATGCTACATGCGACCCATGTTCTTGCAAAAGAATATGCCCTTTATCAGCCATGCCAAAATTTGGCCAGTTAACGTATTTACTTTTAGCAACAAGAGCATAAAAATATTGTGTACCTCTTTGATATTCCAAAACCTTCCATCCATTAATCCAGTGCTCAACTCTTCCGTCTGGAAAAACAATAATTCTACCACGATTCCATTGACCTATTGGAATTTTTTCTCTTCTATTTTCACCTATTTTTTTCGCAGGAATTAAATCGTAAAGAGAGGCCATAGTTCTATTACCAATTGAACCTAATTTCCCATCAGGATGCTTATCATCATCTAAAATTTGGTATTCTAAACCAATTGCCGAGCCAGCATTATTTTCTTTTTCTGTAACAAAATATTTTACCCCACTATTAGCTGTATCAGATATTTGAAATTCAAATTGTAAATCAAAAGCATGAAATTCATCTATTGTTACTATATCTCCGCCATTAGCAGATTCAGCACCGTTAGTGCCTTTAACATTTAAAGTGCCATCTTTAATATACCATACTTTATCAGGGAAAGTTGTTTTATAAGCCCCTCTCCAACCATTGGTAGTTTTGCCATCCCAAAGTAATCGAACACTACTCTTCTTTTCTTCATCAGATAAATTATTTGGAATAAGATTTACAACGTATAAATCGTCGGCAGGACTTGGTTTTAAATTTTTTGTTTGAATACGAATATTTTTCCAACGAATTTCTTCACCTGTATTTTTAATATCAATGATTGCGTGTACTTGTAAAGCAATAAAACCTTTAGGAGTCATGTCATCTATTATATGAGCACAAGCAATTCCATTAATCCAAGTTCTTATACTATTGCCAATACATTCAATTCTATAGTGATTCCATTGATTATTTTTAAAAGCATTTTTTGCAGATGGATTATTCTCCATAGAATACAACCAACCGCGTCTAGCTTCATCATATATACCACCACTCCATCCTCTATCCGAGGGATCTACTTCCATTTGATAGCCATGTACACGATCAGGAGTTTTTTTATCATTTACAATACATTTATCATTGGCATCTTTTATTTCACTCCTGAATTGAATACCAGAATTCATCTGGTCATTTACTTTTAAATCAACTTCAAAAATAAAATCGCCATATTCAATTTCCGTAGCTAAAAAAGTATTAGGAGAATTTTGCACTGTTGTGCCAACTAATTCGCCATTTTGTATTGTGTATGGGGCTGTACCGTTCAATTTTTTCCAACCTTTTAAATCTTTACCATTAAAAAGACTTTGCCAGTTTTCAGTTTTCTTCTGCGCAAAAGAGAACTGCATTAAAAAGGAAACAAACAGAATTAATAAATATTTTTTTGTCATTTTGCTATTTTAATTTGTTTGAATTAATTAGATCAATTAAAGTTTAATTTCCCAACCTTTTTCATAATCTCTAGTCCATAATTTCATTGCTTCTTTATCGAGAATATGACCATTTTCGGGGTTGATTTTTAAATCTTTCTTAGTTCTATAAGCAATGTTTATTAGATGACAGAGCAAAGTACTTTTAACGCCTTCTTCAATAGAAGTTACTTGCTTAGCCTTACCTCTTATAGTATCAAAAAAATTAACCACATGCATGGTAGTCATTCCTCCACCACCACCTAAAGCTGTTCCTCCTTCTGGAAATGCTGCTTTAACTTCTTTTGTCAATTTACCATTACGGTCGAACAATTTATATCCGTCTCTATCTACATAAACACTTCCATTAGATCCATAAATAATTGTACCTCTTCCACTGCCATATGTTTTATATCCTGTTCTACTTTTTCCATCCCATTGAATTATTTTATTATCTGGGAAACGAAAAGTAGCATCCATTGTATCATACATTTCCCATCCATCATTTACAAAATGTCTTTTAGCTCCTTCAACAGAAATGGATTCAGGGAATTCTGTTTGTAAAGCCCAACGGGCTATATCTAATTCATGAGTTGCATTGTTTCCAGTTTCTGCAGTGCCATAATT
>JBKJQV010000050.1:0-4364 GCA_046593815.1 Sediminibacterium sp.
CAAAGATTCTATAGTCTCTGAATAATTTGATATTTTTATAGCAGAAGTCCCATCCAAACACTGTCTCGCTTTAATTACAACGGTTATACGGTCTTTCAAAGAAAGGGTATTCATAAACTCCCATTGTTTTTTATATGGTCTGTTTATTACCCCATCACTTTCTTTAAACAGATTTGTATAATCGACAATCCATTGAGTGCAATTGCCATGATATTTATCTAAAATAAATTCTGCTAAATCTTGCTGGGTATAATTCTTAATATCCATTACGTTGTATTCCTAATAAGGATATTTTAAAATATTCCAATGCTTCTATTTTATTTCCTTCATCCAATAGGTTTTTTATAGTATCTTCATAATGTTTTCCAAGAAAAATATTACTCCTTTGTTTTAAAGCTCTAAAACTTCCAGAGGATATTACTCTGTCTACACTATACTTGGCAGTAAAATAATCTGGATTACCTCTTTTTGTGATAGAACTGATTATTTCATTATAAAGAGTTTCATATTCTTTAATCTTTTTTATATAGGCAGCTTCTTTTAACCCTAGAAAATAAGTAGTAGGTTGTTGACCAGCTTTTACCATACTTAGAATAGCTTCTTTTAATCTGTTTTCATCAAGTGCTTTATTTTCTTCCATTATTAAAATCCTCAATATCTTTCTCAAGAAATCTATTTATATCAAGAATACTTGGTTTAATAGCCATTAAAATAGGTTGATTATTAATAGGACATAATGCAAAATATTTAAAATTATCCGTTGGATTATCTAGAGAAGAAAATGTTAATAATTCGTGGACATTCCCACATCTTTGACATTTATTAATCGTTACGTTCATTTCTAATCTCCAAATCTTTTGAATAAAATATATTTATTTTGTATTGTCTATATTCTTTTTCAACAATATTGTTTAAGGATAAGTCCTCAATTGGCAAACATGGTTTATAATCTTTTGAAGCCCAATAAATTAACCTTAAATAAAAATCAATTATTTTATAAATCCGTTTTAACATTTTCCACCTCTACAAAACCCTCAGTAATTCTTTTATCCAATAATCGCTTTGATACATTTTTCTCTAAAGCTACATCCAAAGAAATACCTTTATCTTTTCCTAACATTTTATTATAAAATCCGAATATTTTATTCATAATCTTCATTGTCATTTATCTCCTTAAATTCACCTAAAACAATATCATTTTCTTCATCATAAGCTGGGTATTCATCAGCTAAGATGATAGAACCATCCACAGCACTTTTCATTCTTTTTTTATTAGCTATTTTCTCTTGTAATATTTGTGTAATATCAATATTGACAATAGATTTATCATTACCTAACAATTTGTGAGTTAATTCCATTTGTTCTTTCAGAGACTTTGCCAAGTCTTTATCAGAAGTATTTTCAAAAGCTTGTTCACCTCTTCTGATAATCTCTTGGAACATCAAAGCAGTCATTCTATTAGACGTTCTAACCATCATATCTTTATCAGAATAATTTCCCATATAAGAAAGACGTTTCAATTCTATCTGGAAGGGTTCTGTCATCCTAAGAGTTTCCAATTCCCTTTCGGTTATGTCAAAATCTTTTAAAATCTCATAATCAGTTAAACCTCTAGCAATCTGTTTACAAATATTATGTTGAATTGTGTCTAACCCTCTAGTGATATTATTTGCTTCTATCCTAACAAGTTCTTTAACTTCTGGAAGAATACTTTGAAGAATTTCCTCTTTTGTTAATTCACTGTTAAGTATCTTTTTTTTATCTTTAACTTTCTCTTGTGGTACTTCTTTAGGTTTAATAAAAGAAGAGGCATCACTTTTTATTTTTTTTACCATTTTAATTATTGTTCATTTATTTAAATATATCAATATAAAAATTCATTCTCTCTTTATTTATTTTAGAAAGATTAAGTTGTGTTTCAATGGTATTTCTTGCTTTCTTCCCTAATTCTATTCTTAATTCATCATTTTGTATTAATTCATTTGTTTTGTTAATCCAGCCGTTATAATCATTATTCTCTATAATTAAATCTGGTGTATTCTGAAGTTCATTAAATCTTCTATAATCTGGATTAGGACTACAGATAGTTGGAACACTCCAAACACCATATTCTAAACACTTTAACCAACTTTTACAATCATTAAATCTATTTTCTTTCAATGGTGCTAAACCTATATCAAAAACTGATGGAACATTTGGGAAATCGTCAAACTTAGTAGTAATAGGATTTACAAAAACTATTCTATCTTTGTATTGTTGCACAAATGGCTTAAAGAATTTATCGAAAAGGTTAGGGTGTGAACAAAATGCAAAAACAGCCTTTGGATTATCATCCAATATTTTAGAAAAGAAATTGAGATATTTAAGGTCAATGGTATGACTTGAGCCACCTTGCCAACCAAAAACAACATTCTCTTTTGGTAACAAATGTCTTTGTCTCATATTCTCATTGAGTAAAGGATGACTCAAATCTATTACATTTGGGAATATTTTTACCTTTTCCTCTTTAACTTTTGTCAAATTGACCAAACTATTTTTTATTTCTGGTGTAGTAGTATGAATAAAATCCACCATTTTAAGTGATTGTTTAAAATGTTCTTTGTATTTAATCCCCTTCATTGACTGGTGGAAAGGATTATTAGTATCTATATTATATAAATCGTCATCAACTTCAAGAATAACAATCTTTTTACGTCTTTTCAATTCTTCTATAAAATGTAACATTTCTTCAGTTATACATCTTTGTACAACGATTGCATCAAATGGGTTCACTATATCAATATTCACATGCTCTTTTGCTTGCGGTAAATATAATTTAAAATCAAATTTAGTCATAAAATTGTATCTAAGAGCCATATCTGTATAAGGCTGTATAATTCTGTATTGACCACAAGCCCATAAATCTGAGGGCATTGCTAAAACGCTTTTTGTCTTGGTTATTCCAAACATTCTTTTCTAATTCCGTTAAGTAATTGTTAATAAGGTAATGAGATTTGTTAATAAAGTGTTAATAAGTTATAAATTTATTGTTAAAAGTCCAGAACACCCTCTTCTATTAAAAGTGAACCAATTACTTCACCATATTCTTTTTCTATTTCAATCTTTGTTTGTAAAACTAAATGACCTTTTGAGAGAAAATCATCTTTATAATCTAAATCAAAATATTGTTTTTTAACTCTGGAATATGTTTCTATAAACAAAGGACTTAAACCATCCTCTTTCATTCTTTCTAAAGTGTTTGTTAAATCGTCCATGAAGATTATAAAATCTAATTCATAATCAATATTATTTTCAAAAGATGTGTTAGGTTCAGCACTTGGGTCAAATAATACTTGTTGGACACCTATCTCAGAAAAACCATGTTGTGAATAATGATATTCTGTTAAAATACCAGCTTGTTCTGTTTCTTCTTTTGTTTTATAGAATTTATCTTTATTCTTCTTCAAGAATTTATCAACTTCCTTATATGATTTAACATAACTTTTATAATCCTTCTGCATTTCACTGGCAAAAGTTTGCGATTTTTTACTTGTACCTTCTCTTGGTTGTACCTTCCTACTTCTTCTAGCTTCTGATAATTTCTTTTTTGATTCTACTGTGTGTTTGGAACTATTTTCATCATTACGAAGAATTACTTTCCCATCAACTATTCGAGATACTTTAAATTTTGATGTTTTAACTTTCTTGCCAACAATTATCTCTTCAATATCTTCTGGCAGCTCTTCTTCCTCTATTTCATCTAGGAAAAAATCTTCATCAGTTTTCTTTTGCTCCTTGTAATTCAATAAACCTTTCCTTTGAAGGTCTTTGTAAATAACGCCATTAACTAAATCTGAAATATCAGTCGTACTAAAATCTCTTAAATCTTTCATTCTTTGGTTTTTTCCATTCTGAGTATAATTTTCTTTGGGTTCTTTTGAATTCAATAATAGTCACATTAAAACCAAATTACAATAACTTAATAATAAACCTTAACCAAAATTTAATTTGACGGTATCAAAAAAAATGTTATAATCATTATATAAAGAATATTTCTAATAAGAGTAAATAACAAAAAGAGTAAATTATAAAAAAATTATCTTTTATAAAATAAAGATTATAAAAGAGGAAAAATTTACGCCAAGACCTTAATAGAAAATTACAAGTTAACCAAAAGATAATCTATCACAAATTTCATAAGTCTTTTACAAAAGTTTACAATCGTTAAAACAGAATTACCTTTTTGATTGTCTCCTTCGTATTGAAAATGCTTCGTATCATAATCATCACTTATAAGCTCATTTCGAATCATTTTTACAAATTCCATAATTTTTATAATCTTTCAAAAATTGCCGAGAAAGCAGTCACAACAATCACCAGCTATC
>JBKJQV010000081.1:0-5477 GCA_046593815.1 Sediminibacterium sp.
CTCAATTATTTCAGTTAATTCAGATTCCCTTATTTCTCCAACCCTTAGAAGCACGTATAGCTTTTACTTCTAAGGGTTGGAGAAATAAGGGAATCTGAATTAACTGAAATAATTGAGTTGTTGAATTTTCGTTTGAAACAGTAAAAGAATTGGTCTTATAGCCAATGCTAGAAATGGAAATTGTAGCATCTTTAACATTTTTCAAAATAAAATTACCCTTTTCATCTGCTATTGTTTGTGTTTGTTTGGCGCTTATAATTGCACCAGAAACTGGTTCTTTGGTTATAGCATCAGTAACAATGCCTTTAACTGTTTTAACTGGTTGGGCAGCTATAATAATTGCAAAAAGCAAAAAAGCTGTTGTTCCCATAATTTTTTTCATTTTTCAATGGTTTTAAAAATTAAATAATGGGAACAGGGGATAGCAAATAGGAGAGGTCTCGAATAAAGAGTGTTATACCTTCCCTTCGCAGGCATTACCCTGTTCAGGTTCAACGGGTATTTCTCAGCCTTTGCGGAAATTTTCCGATCTAGCACCCCGAGGACATTGCAAAAATATCATTTTTTATTATAACTACAATTGTAACTTTATTTGGTCTTCTCCGTTTTAGTAAAAATGAGTATATGAAAAAGGTTTTTTTTGGACTTGTATTAATGATTATTGCCATTACGGGGAGTGCTCAAAACTATAAAAACATTGTTTTTGATGCCAATGCTGAGATACGAAAAGTAAGTGCCTTTACAAGTATTGAAGTTGCTGGTGCTGTAAATTTATACTTATCACAAGGTATTGAGAATGCTGTTGCTGTAAGTGCCGGCGATGAATCATTAATAAGCAGAATTAGAACATCTGTAAGGGATAATGTTTTGTATATCGATTTTGATAGTAAAGGACTTGGGTGGAGAAATTGGGGTAATAATAAAATAAAAGCATATGTAACATTTACCTCGCTTAAAAAAATAGAAGCTTCGGGTGCTTGTAATATTAAAACAGCTGGCTTGCTAAAATTAAATGATTTAAAAATTGAATTATCTGGAGCAAGTGATTTTTCTGGAGAAATAGAAGCTACAAATCTAGTAATTTCTTTAAGTGGTGCTTCTGATTTAAAACTAAAGGGAACAGCCGAAAAACTAGCAATTAACTCAAATGGTGCAAGCTCCGCTAAAGCATATGATTTAAAATCTGATTATTGTAAAATCGATGCTTCAGGAGCTTCAAGTGTTCAAATAACCGTTAACAAAGAAGTGAATGCAAAAGCCAGTGGAGCTAGTAGTATCAACTACAGAGGAGATGCTGTAGCTAAAGATTTTACAAGCAGCGGGGCTTCTTCGGTTAAGCATAAATCGAACTAGAAATTCAAATATATTTGGTAATTGGCCTCTACAACATTACTTTTGCATCGTGAGGTAGAGCAGCGGTAGCTCGTCGGGCTCATAACCCGAAGGTCGGAGGTTCGATCCCTCCCCTCGCAACTCAAAAGGCCCTGATGGGCCTTTTTTAATTAATTTTATATTGAAGTGAAAGCAGGATTTGTAAATATTTTTGGTAGACCTAATGCGGGTAAAAGCACTCTCCTCAATGCTTTGATAGGAGAAAAAATGGCTATTGTATCACCCAAAGTACAAACTACACGCCATAGAATTAAAGCATTCTTGAATAAACCTGGTGAATACCAGATTATCTTTTCTGATACTCCAGGTATAATCGATCCAAAATATAAACTCCATCAAAAAATGATGGACACCGTTAAAGGTGCATTAGAAGATGCAGACCTTGCTTTATTAATGATAGATGCCAATGAATCTTTTGAAGAATGTGATGCTATTTTTTCATCATTAAAATTAAAAGTACCTGCACTGGTTATTTTAAATAAAATTGACATTGCTGGTAATGGTCGGATTGCTTTGGCTGAATCTTTTTTTAGCGAAAAACCTTATTGCAAAAAAGTAATTAAAATTGGGGCACTAGAAAAATTGCATTTGAACAAATTGCTTACAGCAATTATTGAAATGTTACCTGAGGGAGTACCTTTTTACAATGAAGATGATTTAAGTGATTTGCCAACTAAATTTTTCGTTGCTGAAATGATTCGTGAAAAAATTTATGATTTATTTTCTGATGAAATTCCATATCATACTGCAATACTGGTGAATGAATTCAAAGAAAAAGAAACACTGGTTAAAATACAAGCTGATATTATTGTTCATAGAGAAACACAAAAAGCAATAATCATTGGTGATAAAGGAAAAATGATTCGTCAGATTGGAATGGATGCTCGCAGAGATATTGAAGCATTCTTACAACAAAAAGTATTTTTAGAACTATTTGTAAAAGTCCGTCCAAAATGGCGCGATAACGATTTACAATTAAAAGAATATGGCTACCAATAATATGTAGCTGATTACCTCATCATAGAATAAAAAAACATGAGTTACACTGTAGCAATAGTAGGAAGGCCAAATGTTGGGAAAAGTACTTTTTTCAATCGCTTACTGGAACAACGAAAAGCAATTGTAGATGATATTAGCGGCGTTACTCGCGATAGACAATATGGAGTTGCAGACTGGAATGGTAAAGTATTCAACCTGATTGATACTGGAGGATTTGTTCCTCAAAGTGAAGACATTTTTGAAAAAGAAATTCGGAAGCAAGTTAAAATAGCTATTGATGAAGCCAATTCCATCATTTTTATGGTAGATGTTGAAACTGGCATTACTGATTTGGATGATGCGATGGCTAATATTTTAAGAAAAAGTAGTAAGCCTGTTTTTGTTGTTGTTAATAAAGTAGATAATGGGGCTAGGGAATTAGAGGCTTCGGAGTTTTATAGTTTAGGATTTGAAAATACTTTTTTCTTAAGTAGTATTTCTGGAAGCGGAACAGGTGATTTATTAGATGCAGTTGCTGTAGATATACCAGCAGAGTCAACAACAGAAGCGGATCATGAGAATTCATTACCAAAATTTGCAATTATTGGTCAACCTAATGTTGGTAAATCATCGTTACTCAATGCATTGATAGGTGAAGAGCGAACAATAGTTAGCGAAATTGCAGGAACAACACGCGATACTATTCATACGCACTATAAATTATTTCAGAAAGAATTTATGCTGATAGACACAGCAGGTATTCGCAAAAAAAGTAAAGAAAAAGATGATCTAGAGTTTTACTCAATCATTAGAGCAATTAGGGCAATGGATGAGGCTGATGTTTGTTTATTAGTAATAGATGGCCACAAGGGTATTACAGCACAGGATATTACTATTTTTAGTCTTGCTACCAGAAAAGGTAAGGGAATTGTTATATTAGTAAATAAATGGGATCTTGTTTCCAAAGAAACCAATACTGCAAGAGACTATGAAAAATTGCTCAAGCAAAAATTAGCTCCTTTTAATGACGTTCCTATCTTATTTATTTCAGTTACTGAAAAAACAAGAATATTTAAAGCAATTGAACTTGCTCTTAAAGTGTATGATAGTAAAATGCGTAGAGTGGCAACTTCTGTTTTGAATGAAGTTATGTTAAAGGCTGTTGAAAGTTATCATGCTCCTGTAGTAAGAGGACACTCAATCAAAATTAAATTTGTAACACAATTGCCAACCCAAGTGCCTTCTTTTGCCTTTTTTACCAACTTCCCAGACGACATTAAAATGCCTTACAGGAATTACCTAGAGAATCAATTAAGGGCAAATTTCGACTTTGAAGGCGTGCCAATTAGGATATTTTTTAGAAAAAAATAAAAAAACCGTTAAAAAATTTGTAAAGTTGAGATCATTTATTACCTTTGCGCGAGTAAAAATAAAAAAAACACAAAAACAAGTACAAATGAAAAAATTATTCACAATTCTAGCTGTAGCAGGTCTTATGACTGCTTGTAACAATGCTGAAAAAACTGAAGCTGCTGCTGATAGCTTAAAAGCTGCTGTAGACACTGCTAAAGCTGCTATGGACACTGCAAAAGCTGCTATGGACACTGCAAAAGCTAAAATGGACACAACAAAAGCTAAAATGTAATTCTAAGTACTCGTTACTTTATTTACTTCTTGCAAGAAGGTCCTCCCGATTAATCGGGAGGATTTTTTTTTGTGTCAGTTTGTACTTGTTTAGCTGTTTTAAGGTAATGGCATTAATATTGTTCCATTTATTTCAATTGGCCCTATGACTATAGAATAAGGGGCTTGGTGACAATTTGACCAAATATATGAGCATGATTAAAGATAATTTTATTTTTAGGGCGGATGACGATTCAGATTTTATGCCGATTATTCCGATTGCGGAAAATGAGAGCGATCAAGATAAAGCAATGGTTATTCCCAATGAATTACCAATTCTTCCGCTTAGAAATACTGTTTTATTCCCTGGAGTTGTATTGCCAATTACAGTTGGCCGAGATAAAAGTATAAAAGCTGTTAGCGATGTATATAAAGCTGATAAACTAATTGGAGTTATTTCCCAAAAAGACAGTAATATAGAAGAGCCAGAACCCAAAGATCTTTGCAAAATAGGTACAGTTGCCAAAATTGTAAAACTCATAAAAATGCCTGATGGAGGAACAACCATTATTATTCAAGGGAAAAAACGATTCGAGTGGATCGATATGGTTAGTGATGATCCATATTTTAAAGCGTCCATAAAATTGTTAACCGAAGAGGAAGCTCCAGAAACTGAAGATTTTAAGGCATATGTAAGTACTATCAAAGATCTTGCTGCTCAAATTATTCAGTTGTCTCCAAATCTTCCTACTGAAGCTTCTATTATCTTAAAAAATATTGAGAACCCTGCATTCCTGATTAATTTTGTTAGTAGCAATTTAAACAGTGATTTAGAAGAAAAGCAATCACTTCTTGAAATAAATGATATTAATGATCGTGCTATACGCTTAGTTCATATACTACAACGCGAATTGCAGTTTGCTGAGCTTAAAGATAAAGTGACCAATAAAACAAGAACAGAATTAGATAAACAACAACGGGATTATTTTTTACAACAGCAATTAAAAAGTATTAAAGACGAATTAGGTGGCGATTCTAATGAGCGAGAAATTGCTGAAATGAAAAAGAAGGCAGAATCAAAACAATGGCCTGAATCTGCAAAAACCTCATTTAAAGCTGGTATTCAAAAACTAGAAAGAATGCATGCATCAACTCCTGACTATTCTATTGTTTATAATCACCTCGATTTAATGCTTGATCTTCCATGGGATGAACTAACAGCGGATAACTATGACCTTAAAAATGCTAAAAAAATATTAGATATTGATCACTATGGGATGACTAAAATAAAAAGTAGAATCCTAGAATACTTGGCAGTATTGAAGTTGAAGGGAGATATGAAAAGTCCGATTCTTTGTTTTCTCGGACCTCCAGGAATTGGTAAAACATCATTGGGTAGATCAATTGCCCATGCAATAGGAAGAAAATACGTTCGACTAAGTTTAGGTGGCTTACATGATGAAAGTGAAATACGGGGCCACCGC
>JBKJQV010000224.1:0-9349 GCA_046593815.1 Sediminibacterium sp.
ATTTTTTATTTTTCAGAAAGAAAATCAACGAATAATTCTTTGGTCCATCCTTCCTTTTCATCAATCCAAGGACAAACGGTTGTAGCGGTGCGATGTGAGTAGCCTGCCATTTTTTACCCTTTAAAGTACATCTGTACATGAAATTTTTTATTGATACGGGCAATCTCGCTCAAATTAAAGAAGCAAATGATTTAGGAATTTTAGATGGTGTAACTACCAATCCCTCATTAATGGCTAAAGAGGGTATCAAAGGTGAAGAAGCTATTGCACTACATTACAAAACTATTTGTGAATTAGTTGATGGAGATGTTAGTGCCGAAGTATTATCTACTGATTTTGCAACCATGGTTGAGGAGGGAAAGAAATTGGCAGCAATTCATCCAAATATTGTTGTTAAAGTTCCTATAATTAAAGATGGTATTAAAGCTATCAAATGGTTCACAGATAATGGTATCAGAACTAACTGTACACTAATTTTTTCTGCTGGGCAGGCTATATTGGCATCAAAAGCTGGCGCAGCATATGTATCTCCCTTTATTGGAAGAATCGACGATAGTGGTTGGGATGGAATGGAATTAATTGGTCAGCTTCGCCACATTTTTGATGTTCAACAATATAAAACAGAAATTCTAGCAGCTTCAATCAGGAATCCATTACATATTATTAAAGCAGCCGAATTGGGTGCAGATATTTGTACTTGTCCGCTTGATTCAATACTGGGTATGTTAAAGCATCCACTTACAGATATTGGCTTAGCTAAATTTTTAGAAGACGCTAAAAAAATGTAATACTATTTGGGATTAATTCCCATATTGTAAAACATAAAACTCCATTTATCGGTTTCTCCCTGAATAATTTGTTTGGTAGACATTCCAGCACCATGTCCTGCTTTTGTTTCTATTCGAATTAAAACCGGATTTGTTCCAGTATGCTTTTCTTGAAGTGTTGCAGCAAACTTAAATGAATGAGCTGGTACAACTCTGTCGTCATGATCAGCAGTAGTGATCAATGTTGCAGGATAAGCAGCTTCCTTAACATTATGAAGGGGCGAATAGCCTTTTAAATAGTCAAACATTTCTTTTGAATCTTCAGCAGTTCCATAATCATAAGACCAACCAGCGCCAGCAGTAAATTTATGATAGCGCAACATATCTAGCACTCCAACTGCTGGGAAAGCTACTTTACAAATATCAGGATGCTGAGTAATAGTAGCTCCAATTAATAAACCTCCATTTGAGCCTCCTTCAATTGCAAGTTTTTCCTTTGAAGTATATTTATTGGTAATTAAATAATTGGCTGCAGCAAAAAAATCATCAAATACGTTTTGCTTTTTAGTTTTAATGCCAAGGTTATGCCATGCTTCTCCATATTCGCCTCCACCTCTTAAATTAGCTACAGCATATATGCCTCCATTTTCTAATAAAATAATTGAGCTAGTACTAAAATAAGGAGTTAAACTTACACTAAAACCTCCGTAAGCATATAAAAGTGTAGGATTATTGCCATCTAATTTTATTCCTTTTTTATAAGTGATGATCATCGGAATGTTGGTTCCATCTTTAGAAGTATAAAAAACTTGCTTTGATTCATATTCATCTGCATTGAATTTTACTTCAGGCTTTTTATACACTATACTTTTTCCGGAAGCTATATCCATTTTATAAATAGTAGTAGGGTTGATATAAGATCCAAAATAAAAATATACTTCTTTTTCATTTCTCTTACCTCCAAAACCTCCAGCTGAACCTAATCCTGGTAGTTGAATATCTCTAATTTTATTACCCTTCATATCATATTGCTCAACTTTAGAAATTGCATCTTTTAAATAACTACAAAAAAGATTTCCTCCAGCATTTGAAACAGACAATACCTCTGGTTTTTCTGGTACTAGTACCTTCCAATTTATTGGTTGAGGGTTATTAACTGGTGCTATTACTATTTTACTATTTGGTGCATCTTTATCTGTCTGAATGTATAAATACATATCATCTACATCAATTATTCCAGAAGATGATTTCATATCGTTTAAAACAGTTACAATAGGTGCATCAGGTTGAGATAAATTTTTAATGTAAAGTTCATTTCCGTATGTGCTATTAGCTGCAGAAATAATTAGCCACTTTTCATTTTCTGTAACTTGTGCTCCAATGTATCTTCGTTGAATTTGATCTCCACCGAATATAAGCTTATCAATATTTTGAGCCTGACCAAGTGTATGTAAAAATAATTGGTGATGGTCTGTTTTACCTGCTAGCTGACTTCCTTCTTTAGGTTTATTATAGCTGCTATAATAAAATCCTTCATTTTTTTTCCAAGAAATACCACTAAATTTTACATCTAATAATGTATCACCAATTTGTTTTTTAGTAATTGCATCAATTATTATCACTTTTCTCCAATCACTTCCACCTTCAGAAATTTGATAAGCACATAATGATCCGTCTTTTGAAAATGATAAACCTGCTAATGATGTAGTGCCTTTTGCTGAGAATGTGTTAGGATCGATAAATATTTCTGGCTCAACTTGCCCATCTTTTTGCCTGTAAACTATTGATTGATTTTGTAAGCCAGATTTTTTATTAAAATAGGTATAATTGCCTTCTTTTGTAGGAGCAGAATAGGAATCATAATTCCATAAATTTTCTAAGCGTTTTTGAATATTATTTCGGAATGAAATTTTATCGAGATAGCCAAATGTAACTTCATTCTCTGCTTTAACCCAATCTTTCGTATTTTCAGCAGTATCATTTTCTAACCAACGATACGGATCTACTACTATAGTTCCAAAAAAGTTGTCTTTAACACTAGTATCTTTTTGAGTAACAGGATATTTCACATTTATGGGTTTAAAATTGGTATCTTTTGGAGAAGTGTTGCAAGCAACAATAACATAACAAGCTAAAGCAATGCAATGTGATAGTTTCATATGTATTATTTTAATGTAATATACAAAATAGGAACTGTGAATTTTGATATATTTTGAATTAAAGTTGTAACAAGTAATCAATTTCAAAAATCAACCTTTGTAGAATTCAAACTAAATTAAAATTACCCCAAATGACAACAATTAATAAAAGTATCACCCTGTTAGGCACTTTCTTAGTGTTTATTATCAGCAGTTGTGAATCAGTTAAGCAATCAAGCAATAAGAGTAGAGGAATAGCAGTTGGTGCAGCCAGTGGTGCAGTAATAGGAGGTGTTATTGGAAATAATGTAGGAAATAAGAATAATACTGCTTTAGGAGCCATATTGGGAGCAGCAATTGGTGGAGTTGCTGGAGGAATAATTGGTAATAATATGGATAAGCAAGCCGATAAAATTAAGGCAGAAGTTCCTGGTGCAAATGTTGAAAGGGTTGGTGAAGGTATAAATGTAACTTTTGATGAAAATAATCCTGATGGAAGTAAAGCTGGCGTTTATTTTAAATCAAACGACTATTCAATCAGTAGTAACTCACAGTTGGCTTTAAAAAAGTTGCAGAAAGTTTTTAATGAATACCCAGATACCAATATTTTAATTGAAGGACATACAGATAATGTTGGATCTGAGTCTTCTAATTTATTGCTTTCTCAAAGACGCGCAATAGCTGCCGAAAATTATTTAGCTGCAGAAGGTGTATCGAATAATAGATTGATTACAAAATGGTATGGCGAAAGTCAACCTAAAGTAGAGAACAATAGTGAGGCAAATAAAGCCACTAATAGGAGGGTACAGTTTGTAATAACTGCAAATGAAAAAATGAAAGAACAAGCAAAGCGCGTAGCACAATAAATTTAAATTAATCAATAAAATTAATAAGATGAACAATTCAAATGACAGTTTAAAAGTAGTTGGAGCATTAGTATTAGGAGCAATTACTGGCGCTGCTTTAGGAGTATTATTTGCACCTCATAAAGGAAGTAAAACTAGGAGTCGAATTTTGGGTGGAGCAAAAGACATGGCCAACGATTTTTCGAGAATGGTGAAAGATGAAGTAAATGCAATTAGAAATAAAGCTGAAGAAGTTGTTGGATTTGTAGATGAAAAGGGTGTTGAACTTCAACAAGGCTTGGACCATCAAGTTGAAACATTTAGTAGCGTTCTTTAATTAAAGCCATTCGGTTATATAATTCATTTCTATATTTTTAAAAATATTTTATAACCTTGAAGTGTTAGATTGCCTATCATTTTCTGCTTAATATAAGGAACTTCACAAACCCATTAATTAAATCCTTTATATCCTCTACTGATACAAAGGATTTATCACTATAAGTTAATTTAATTTTTAAAATTTTTAATTCTCTTAAGGGCTTCTCTTTTACTTAGTGGTGCCATTCTATTATTCGCAACGAAATGGTTCACCCAAATTGGATTCGTCTTACTATACTCTCTTAAAGCCCATCCAATTGCTTTTTGAATAAAAAACTCTTTAGAACTTGAGTGGTTTAAAATATAGGTTGAAAGCAATGCAGTATCTGTTTTTGCTTTTTCTTTCTTCTGAAATATAATACTGCTTCTTTGTAGCCAAATATTTTAGATTGATTCCATTTGCTTGTTACAGAAATTATTTGTTCTGGTAATATTTTAAAACATTTTGGAAGCCAATCACTGGCAATTCCATCCACAGTATCCCACCAACTTTTATGAATAATACAATATTCAATTAGTTGAATAGAAGACTGTTTCCATCTTTACTATTCCACATTTCTTTTATTACTTTATTCAATTCTAGATATGTGGATAGCTTATTTCCTTTTAAAAATTGGGTTACTAACTTATCTCTAATAGGAGCTTTATTACCTGAAAATTCAAACTGGTTAAGCATATAGGCTTTCATTCCTATTGCTTCCTTAGCATTTTCATTTTTTTTCAAAAGCTACTTTTAATGGTTCTATATATGAATTCAATCTGAAACGGTCATTAATCGATTTATACTAGTTATTTTTCATTTAATAATGCAGCTTTTACTTCTTGTAATTTTACTAATTGTTCCTTAGATACTTTTGGGTAATCGAATTCAAGTTTTTCAAAATGTTCGGTAATAATACCAGTAACACATAATCTCGAAAACCATTTATCATCTGCAGGTACTACAAACCATGGGGCATAATCGGTGGATGTAGCTGAAAGCATTTCTTCATAGGATTTCATATATTCATCCCAATGAGCTCTTTCTTTTGCGTCAGCTAATGAAAACTTCCAATTTTTTTCTGGACTATCAATCCTGTCTATAAATCTTTTCTTTTGTTCATCTTTAGATACATGCAAAAATATTTTGATAATGATAGTCCCATTCTCATATAAGTTTTTTTCAAAGTTATTAATTTGTTGATACCTACTTTTCCAAAACTTTGAATCAATATCTTTTATAGAATTAATATTCGGAAGTTTCTCATTAAGAATATATTCAGGATGCACTTTTGTTACTAAAACATTTTCGTAATGAGAGCGATTAAATATGCCTATCTCACCTCTACTAGGTAGTTCTTTATAATGTCTCCAAAAGTAATCGTGGTCTAATTCTGTAGAAGTAGGTACTTTAAATGAAGCTACTTTTACTCCTTGTGGATTTAAGCCACTCATTATATGTTTTATAGATCCATCCTTACCCGCAGCATCCATTGCTTGAAACACCACTAAAATGCTGTATTCATCATGTGCATATAATTTATCCTGCATTTTAGCAAGATTCTTAATTCCATTTTGCATCATCAGCTCACCTTCTTTTTTACCAATAAGCTTTTGATTATTATCTGTTCTAAAATCTCTCTTTAGTATAATCTTTTTGCCTTGAGGTACTTTTAAAGACTTAAGATACTTTATTGAATTTTTTTTCATAAAAATATTTTTTATTTTAAAACTTGAATAGCTTTTTTTGATAATACACTTTCTAATGATGCTTCGATAATTTTCATCACATTAATTCCATCTTGAGCAGTTACTGGTGGCAAACTATTATTCTTAATAGCATTATAAATTCCATCATAGTAATAGTAGTAATTGCCTTGTAAACTATTAATTTTTTGGTTAATAGTTTTTCCATCCACTTCTTTATACAAAAAACCCATTGCCGAGTCAGGTTCTTTTCCCCAAACTTCTAAATTGGGTTTTTCATTTGCTAATAATGCTTCTTCTTGTACATCAGCCCTTATTTTAATAAATGTTCCATTTTTGCCATGCACTACAAAAGATGGTACAGGTTCTCGAACCATTAGGCTGCTTTTTAATATTACCCTCAAGTTTTCGTAAAAAAGTATAAGATGAAAATAATCATCTACTAAAGATGTTGGTCTTTGTGTTCTTATATCTGCAAATACATAATGAGGCATCCCAAAAATACTAATTGCCTGATCAATTAAATGCGGACCTAAATCATTTAACAATCCTGCACCAGGTCCGGGGGTTTCTTTATGTAATTTTGGACTAAGTGCTGGCTTAAATCTATCGTAATGAAATTCGGCTTCAATAATATCTCCTAAAACACCAGATTCAATTATCTGCCTAACTGTACTAAAGTCGCTATCCCATCGTCTATTTTGATATACAGAAAGTATTAATTGTTTTGAATCGGCCAAGGATTTTAACTCAATAGCTTCTTCTAATGTTGTGGTAAATGCTTTTTCAACTATAACATTTTTACCCGCCAATAAAGCTTTTTTTACAAAATCAAAATGAGTATTTGTTGGAGTGTTTACAACAATCAACTCAATTTCATTATCATTCAATACTTCCTCTAAAGACCGATAGATATGAATTGAAGGATAAAAAGTTAACGATTCTTGCTTTGTTCTTTCTAATATACCTTTTAATTTAAAGCCTTTATGCATAGAAATAAAAGGAGCATGAAATACCCTGCCCGACATTCCAAATGAAAGAATTGCAGTTTTTATCATTTTGTAATTAATTATTAATTTTTTGGTGCTTCGTTTTGTTTTTCTCTTTCTTTCATTTTATCTACATAACTCACACCATCAGTAATCCATTTTTCTGCAGGTTTGCCTAACAAATAATGATCAAACCATTCTTTTTGCCTTTTTTGATAATCTATTTGATTTTCTTTTTTAGCCAATCCATGATTTTCGTCAGCATAAACCAGCATCACATGAGGTTTTTCCATTCTTCTCATTGTACCATACATTTCTATTCCTTGATGCCAATCTACTGCACCATCTTTGTCGCCAAATGCAACCAACAATGGTGCTTTTATTTTACTCGCATTAAACATAGGTGAGTTGCGAATATGTGCTCCTGTTCTTTCATACCATGGGCCATCAAATCTACCCTGACTAGTTTCGAAAATCTTCTGATCAGGAGTACCACTATTCCAATAAATAGAAAGCGACATGCTTATTAAGTCGGTCAATGGTGCTCCCGCACATGCTGCTTTAAAAATATCAGTTTGCGTAACTAAGAAAGAGGTTTGATAAGCACCCCAACTATGTCCGAATATGCCCACTTTATTTGGATCTATCATTCCGGTTTTTAATACTTCTTCAACTGCTGGTATAACACAGTTAACCGCGCCCATACCAGGGTCGTTTGTTTCATAAACTATATCAGGTTGAAATATAAAATAACCGTTGGTAGTGTAATTGGTGGTATTATAGGCTCTTCTTGTTCCTGGTGCAACATATCCATGTACTCCATTAGATAAAATTTCATAAATATATACAATCATAGGATATTGTTTTCCAGCTTCATAGTTAGCTGGATAGTAAAGAGCACCTTGCATTTTTTTGCCTAATCTATTAGTAAAACTTATTAATTTACTTTTTCCCCAATAATAGTTCTGTTGTTGAGGATTAGTACTCACTGCCTTTTTTTCGTTTATAAAATTATCAGCAACATATAGCTCTGGAGATAAATCGTAATCTTGTTTTATATAGCTGAAAGTATTGGCATCCTTAGCTTTAGTTAATCTTCCTATTGAAAGATCTTGGAAAATTAATTGACTCGATTTCCCATTTTCAAATTTATAGTAGCCATACTTTTTAGTTTTATCACCGTATGCAGAAAAGTAAATTGGTTGAGCGTCATCAATATATTGCTCTTCAAAATCTACTCTACTTATTCTAAATACAGTTTCATCCTTTTCTCCTTCTGTAAGTTTTCGAGACCCAGATCCGTCGGGTTTTACAGCCCAAATATTGTATTCGTCATACAATAAAATTTCTTTATCTCCCTTTGTCCATCCGCCCACACCAAATGGGGGCTTTGTTGCAGGATGATCATCTCTAGTGTTCCAAAAATCGGTTTTAATTGTACCAGTAATGTTGGTACTTTTTTCTGAAGCTATATTATAAGTAAACCAACTTTTATTATTGAAATAATATAAGTATTGACCATCTGGCGATGATTGAGGTCCAGTATAAAAGCCATCAATCATTTTTGTCATAGTTAACTTTGTAACACCAGTTTTTGTATTAATTAATCTGTAATCTGCATAGTCTTCTTTAAAAGCTGGCTTGTATTTTTTATCAGTTGAGGCAATTGCATATTTTTGATTGCCTGTTAAAAGTGCATCAGGAGATTCAGTAGTAGCCAATTGATAAAAACTATTATTATCAAGATTCCAAACGGATAATAAGCTAGCTTCTTTATCTTGAGTATAGGTTATTTTCTGGCGGGGCTGAACTTCAGGATCTTTCCAATGCCAAATATCAACTGCTGCTAGCTTTTCTTCAGGTTTCGCCATTGCTTTTGCAGCCATTGGCTTACTACTGTCTGATTTTGACTTTGAGCTGTCAGCTACTTTTAAATCATCTTTTTTTGATTTAATGGTCCATGGTTTAAGACCAAAGAAAACGGCACTTAAATCATCACTCACCTTAATATTCGAGCCGTTAAAAATACGCATGCCAACAGGGAACTCTTTTATTGTTTGTGGATCAAATGTTTTTAAAATTGAATAGGGTGTTTTAGTTGATTCTGAGTAGCTATACACTATTGCATTTTCTTCTTCAAATCCATCTTTTTTAAATGATTTGTAAAAGGCCATTCCTTCTCCTTCTTTTGACCAGCTTAGTTTTGAAAATTTTAAAGTGTCACTTGCAATTACCTTAAGTGTATAGCTATTTAAATTAAATAATTCAACAGAATTGCCTGCTATATTTGCTGCTTCAATAATATAAGCAAGCATATTGCTTTTTTTATTAAATGCATACTCAGTAACATTTCCAATTGTTCTAGTGCTACTATCTGTTAAATTCTTTAATAATAAAACAGATCCTTTTTCTTTATTTTCTTTAGGTGGGGCTAAATATGCAGCAAGAAATTTTCCGTTTTTAGAAAACCCATATTTATTTACATTACTAACAATTTCTTTTTTTCCAGTTTCAAGATTCAGTAATCCCATTTTATATTCAATCGG
>JBKJQV010000230.1:0-4462 GCA_046593815.1 Sediminibacterium sp.
CCTATAAATAAAGCTATGATTCCTAATGTAGAAAAAATAAGTAACATTCTTGCAGGACTTCCCTTACTCATTATATCACCAGCTATCATTACAATAATTACCAATCCATAAACATAAAACATGCTAATATCATGTTGCGCAATTGCATTTACAGTTAAGAAAACGGCGAATGCTAAATAAGGCATTAAAAAGTTCAATATTTTTTTTGCGCCTGCACTAACATCAAATGCACCTACGGCACCAGTCCACCTACCCATCATTAAACTGGCCCAATACAATGAAACAAATGGAGCAATTTTATCGGTGCTAATATTCATATGTTGTTTCATGTATTCAGGTAAATTGCTGGCTGTAGATACTTCTACTCCTACATACACAAAAATGGCAATCATTCCTAAGATTAGCTGAGGATAACTGAATGCAGATGCTCTATGTAATACTTTGTCTTTACTTTCTGCTTCTTCCTCTGCTACTTGTTCTAAATCAATTTTATTGGGAACAGAAGAAAATTTAAAAAATATGGCAACAATTACAAAAGCTAAACCTAGAATTAGATAAGGTGTTTTTACACTTTCAATACTTGCTTCTGTAGAACCACTAGCAACACTTCCAAAAATGGCAAAGCTTACAATCAATGGTCCAATTGTAGTTCCAAAATTATTTATTCCTCCTCCCACATTCAATCTTTGAGAACCAGTTTTAGGATCTCCCATAACAATGGCTAAAGGGTTGGCAGCAATCTGTTGCAATGAAAAACCCAATCCAACAATAAATAAACCAGTAATCATCAACGTAAATGATGCATTATTGGCAGCAGGATAAAACAACAAAGTTCCTATTGCAGAAATAATTAATCCCAATGCAATTCCGTTTTTGTACCCTATTTTATTGAGTACATCACTGCCTATTAATTTAGATATGCCAAAATAAATTAAAGAACCAACTGTATATGCTACATAAAATGCAACGGAAACTAACTGACTCTGAGCCTGAGATAAACTGAAGGCTTTTTTAAATACTGGAATTAGAATATCATTGCTGGCAGCAACAAAACCCCAGAAAAAAAACACAGTAATTAGTGTTCCAAATTGTGACCACTTTGTTTTTTGGCTCATAACAATCGTTTATTTTTAGTAAGTATAATGAAAAGTACTAAGAATTTGTAGAAGCAAAAATTTTAAATGTGGAAATTTGATTGAATCAGTTAAATACCTAACTTGATAAAGAATTTAAAATCTGGGGAATGGAGATTATACATATTAGTGCTGAATGTTATCCCGTAGCCAAAGCTGGGGGCTTGGGAGACGTTGTTGGAGCTTTACCAAAATACCAATGTAAAGCAGGTGATGTTGCCAAAGTAGTAATGCCAATGTATCGGACTAAATTTTTATATGAAAATGAATGGGACGTTGATTTTAAGGGGAATGCTAATTTGGGTAGCTGGTATTTTGAATTTACAGTTATTAAAGAACGAACCAATAAATTAGGGTTTGATTTATACTTAATTGATATTAATGGATTACTTGATCGGCAGAAAATTTATGGGTATGATGATGATGCTGAAAGGTTCACCGCCTTTCAAATTGCAGTGGTTAATTGGATCAGTAATTGGGAGCACCGTCCTGATATAGTTCATTGCCACGACCATCATACAGCGCTCATTCCTTTTATGATGCAACATTGTTATTCCTATCAATTTTTGTCGAATGTGCCAACTGTTTTAACCATTCATAATGGACAATACCAAGGTTGGATGGGTTGGAATAAGAGCACTTATATACCGAGTTGGGATCTATGGAAAAGAGGTTTATTAGATTGGACAGGTAATATTAATCCTCTTGCAAGCGGAGTTAAATGTGCAGGCAAAGTAACTACAGTAAGTTGGAGTTATATGGAAGAGCTAAGAGTGAATGCCAATGGATTAGAACGACTATTTGAATTTGAAAAAGGTAAATGTGTTGGAATTTTAAATGGTATTGATAATGAAGTATGGGATCCTTCTAATGATCCTTATTTAGAGAATCATTTTACCCCGAAAACGGTAGTAAAAGGAAAAGCCAAGAATAAAAAATTGCTATGTGAACAGTTTGGATTGGATCCCAAAAAGCCTTTGTTTGTGTTTATTGGTAGGTTAGTGGGAGAAAAAGCTGCTGATATTTTACCGGATGCAATTAAAACTGCTATATATCAAACTGAGGGTAATGCATCATTCCTTATCTTGGGTAGTGGAGATACAAGTGTTGAATGGGCTTTTCAGCAAATGGTTCAGGAATTCGAGGGAGTTTTTAATGCAGTAATAGGATACAATGAAATGTTGAGTCATATTATGTATGCTGGTGCCGATTTTCTTTTGATGCCAAGTAGGGTAGAACCATGCGGTTTAAATCAAATGTATGCTATGAGATATGGAACAGTACCGATTGTTAGAAGTACCGGAGGTTTAAAAGATACTGTGATAGATATGGGTGATTATGAAGGATTTGGAATTCGTTTTGATAATGCATCAATTGATGATATTAATTATTCGATTGGAAGAGGAGTTTCGGTTTATCAGGATAAAAAGCATATGGAGTGGATGCAAAAACACATGATGCAAATAGATCATAGCTGGGAAAGTACTGTTGATCAATATAAACAAGTTTATTTAAGTTTACAATAAGTTTAAAATCAATCATTAATTTACACAATAGCAATTAAATCATATGAAAACATTAATTTCTAATTCAGTACTGGCAGTAATTTTAGGTGGTGGTGCTGGTTCAAGATTATTTCCTTTAACATTAAGTAGATCAAAACCTGCAGTTCCAATTGCAGGTAAATATAGGTTGGTGGATATTCCAATTAGTAATTGTATTAATTCTAATATCAATCGGATGTTTGTGTTAACTCAATTTAACTCAGCTTCATTAAATAAGCATATAAAAAACACTTATCATTTCAGTGCATTTAGTTCTGGTTTTGTAGATATTTTGGCAGCTGAGCAAACACCCGATAATGCTGGCTGGTTTCAGGGAACAGCTGATGCTGTAAGGCAATCTCTCAGGCATATATCTAGTATGGAATTTGAATATATATTGATTTTAAGTGGCGACCAATTGTATCAAATGGATTTTAGTGAGATGTTGGAAAATCATAAAAATAGAAAGGCAGATATTTCAATTGCAACTATTCCTGTTGATGCTAGAGATGCACCAGAATTTGGAATTTTAAAAACCAATGAACAGAATGAAATAACTTCTTTTATAGAAAAACCTAGTAAAGATGTTTTAGCAGATTGGTCGAGCGATACAGGAACTGAAATGCAAAAAACAGGAAGGAATTATTTAGCTTCAATGGGTATTTATATTTTCAACAAACAAATTTTATACAAGCTATTAAATGAAGCTCATCCGGATGCTACAGATTTTGGTAAAGAAATTATTCCTGACTCAATTGAAAACTATAATGTAGCAAGTTTTCAGTATGATGGTTACTGGACAGATATTGGGAATATCTATTCATTTTACGAAGCCAATTTAGCATTAACTCAGGAAGTGCCTTTGTTTAATTTATTTGATAATGAAAAAACGGTATACACAAGAGCGCGAATGCTTCCGCCAGCTAAAATTAGCGGTACAACATTGGAAAGAACAATTATTGCCGAAGGTTCAATTATTAATGCAAGCAGAATAGAACAAAGTATAGTAGGCATACGTTCAAGAATTGGATATGGAAGTACAGTAGTATCTACTTATATAATGGGTAACGACTATTATGAAACCATAGAAGAAATGGCCAATAATATTGAGCATGGGTTGCCAAGAATTGGAATTGGGGAACGTTGTTACATTAAAGATGCCATTATTGATAAAAATTGCAGAATTGGAAACGATGTTCGCATTAATGGCGGAAAGCATTTGGCTAATATTGATCATCCATTATATACTGTAAAAGATGGAATAGTGGTAGTAAAGAAAAGGGCAATATTACCAGATGGTTTTGTTATATAGTTTATTTTAATACTAAGCATAAACAAATTTTAAAAAAAATTTGTATTTCAAATGTTTTTAAACTATTATTTATTCTATATGTATTAATCAGTAATAAATATATATTGCCTTATGAATGAGTCCATATTCCTTGCTGATTTACATAAAGTAGGCCTCGCTGATATTGAACAGGTTGGCGGCAAAAATGCATCTTTAGGAGAGATGTTACAAAACCTTTCTGAGTTGGGAATTCAAATTCCAGGCGGCTTTGTAATTACAGTAGCTGCTTACCGCGAATTTATCCAATATAATAATCTGAGCGAATCAATTCATAATATTATCAATAGTATTAAATTAGACGACATTGAATCATTACGTAGAGGCGGTTTGCAGGCAAGGCAATTACTAAAGAATGCCAAATTTCCAAGAGAATTAAGCGAAGCTATCATTGCTAAATACCACGAATTAAGTAGTATTTATGGACAAGAAATAAC
>JBKJQV010000257.1:0-4126 GCA_046593815.1 Sediminibacterium sp.
CAGGAATCGTTAATGCAACATTTCCGTTAACATCTAAAATTTCAATATTATATGCTAAGCCACCATGTACAATAAATATTTCTGGACCTGCCCCTGGTGTAATAGGAGTATCAAAAATTACTTTATGATTTACTCCAATTGGATCTGCACAATCTTGCAATGCTGTACCTAAATCAAAATCACCCAACACTCTTAAAGCAGTGGACTCCGACATATTGGTTGCAGAAACATCCCAGAATCTATTGGCGTCGCCTCCTGGTAAAGAATTGGCAGTAAGTGAGGATAATACCAACGTTGATCTTACTGTATTTGCAGGAGTTAAAACTTTTTGAATTCCATTATGCGTGTAAGTAATTCCTGTTATGTTTCGTCCGGTTCTTGTGCCACCATCAACGGTAGTAACTCTTTGACCACCATTGTTTCCTCCTGGCAGTAAGAATTGATAGGTTAATGGTCCATTACTATTATCTGTACTTCCATTATTTACTTGAGTTGCAGCAACAGTTGCTGTTCCAGCGGGTCCTAAATTAACGGTAACTGGTTGGCATATAACATTGGGTGACTGTGTATCTGTTCCAGTAACCGAAAACGTTCCAGGGGTAATAATAATATTGTATTTTTCGCTATTGCAACCTGAAGCATTAATAGGGTAAGTGCCAGCTATGGAGGTAGTTGTGGCTGTTGTACTGAATTGAATAGAGGCTACTCCACTTGTTACAATTATAACGGCTATCGCATTGTTTGGATCGTTTCCTGGATTTAGTCCTGCGCCTTGTCCATAACAAGAATACTGCCAACTAGTTAATTGGGTAATATAGTATACTCCTGGAGTAGTTGGTGCATTAAAGGTAGTTGAAGTGATGAGTCCGTTACCTCCTGCAGTGGAAGATACATCTGCGCATTGGGTAAAGATAGCAGTATTGTTTAATGGATTTTTCATTCCAATATATTGCTGCGTAATGCAACCCGGGCAATAGGTAGAATTGTTATAAGTCCAAGAATAATTACCTGTTAAAGTGATGGATTGTCCTGGCGTTGCATTAAATACATTGCCTCCATTGTTTAATTGCACATTTGTGAATACAAAATATCTATTTAAAGAAAATAAGGTTGTAGGAGAAGGTGGTGTTACAAATACAGGTGCACATAAATTGCTGCTATTGTCCCCATTTATAAATCCACTATAAGTTGCTGTAAACAACGGAATAGGTTCTCCTAGTGTGACAGTTTTATTATCAACCTTTACTATTAAATCAATCTTGGTAATGTTGATTTTTCCATTAACTGTTACTAAAATATAATTAGATGGTCGATCTTCTGCAATAATGGTATAATCTGAACCCAAATCGCCAATTAAGAATTCTGGAGCAGGAGGAACCAATAATTGCAAGTTAGCTGTAAGGCTAAATGCTCCAGATGGCAAGCTAGTGCCTGTTATCGAATTGCCTGATGCATCTTTTACTTCATAATTTGGAGTGCCTGTGAGTACAGTGCTTGCATTGTCTGCATATTGGTAACCAGTAACTGTATGAGAATATACGAGTCCAGCGCCTGAAGTTGAATTGATATCATTTGCAGTTACAGTTAATATTGCAGGTGTAATTGTTAATGTACCAGTTTCATAGGTAATTTCAAAGTTCTCTGCGAGTAATGCACCAGGAACAATAAAGTGCGATCCAACTCCAGTACCAGTAATCATATTGATGGCTTTGAAATCTTCTATAGGTTGTTGAATTGCATTTAAATCCAATGTATAATCTACATCTGTTTGATCAATAATGATGGCTACTTTATTGTTGCTGATTTCAGTTGTATCGCCAACAGTACTAGCATTCACTAAGGCTCTAGAATTTACGAGTGCTCTTGAATTAACTAGGGCCACACTATTAGCTAAAGGTACTCCAGTGGCTAATCCATTTACCAATGCTCTTGAATTTACCAATGCCCTTGAATTTACCAATGCTCTTGAGTTGACCAATGCTCTTGAATTTACTAAAGCTCGGCTACTGGTTAAAGTAGAATAAGAAGAATTGTCTGTTGGATTAAAATTAAAATCGAGTACAACAGAAACAGGAACGTCTACTACATTAGTTGTTTCTGATACAGTAGTACCATTTACTAATGCCCTTGAATTCACCAATGCTCTTGAATTTACTAAAGCCCTACTACTAACTAACATACTCATGTTTACCAAAGCTCTTGAATTCACCAATGCTCTCGAATTTACTAAAGCTCTTGAGTTAACAAGCGCTCTAGAATCTACTAGTGCAATCGCATTAGTAGTTAAATTAGTTTCATGGTTTAGTTTAATTTCAGAAGTTAAACCTGCTTTTTCTGCTTCACTTAAATTGCTGCTAGGATCTATCAAATAGTTAAATTCAATATTGTCTATTTTATCACCATAAACCAATGTTTTATTTTTTGGTGTAACTACAACTGGTAATCTTTTAATAGTTAATAACCCATCTTCAAATTCGTAATTATACAATTCAAGCAAACTAGAATCTGTACCAGTTAAGTTGCTCTTGTTAAAAGGAGAAACTGCTTGTATAAAGTATTTA
This sequence comes from Sediminibacterium sp., assembly GCA_046593815.1. GTDB lineage: Bacteria > Bacteroidota > Bacteroidia > Chitinophagales > Chitinophagaceae > Sediminibacterium. The sequence goes on from JBKJQV010000257.1 coordinate 2,562, forward strand.
CCTGTATTGATTAAATTATTGGCAGGTGTGTAAAAGCTGAGGTTATTTAATTTTAAATCAGTTAAACTTAAATTAGTTTGAGTTAGTGGCACACTATCTATAGTTACAGTATATGTAAAGGCTGGAAGGGCTTCACCATATTTCTTGATTTTATCATCAACTTTAATTTTAACTGTTTTCTTTGGAATATCAAATAAGCGGAGGCTGTCTGAAAATCCACCATCTAATAAACTCACGCTTATTGCATCAGTAGCTAGTTTAACACTTGGGTTACCACCAGAATAATCTGGAATATCTGCTGTTGCTGAATTTTCGTCTATCACAGTTGTGATTAAACTTTTTCCTCTGAACAATATTTTTGTTTCAGGTGAAAAATATTCTCCTTTTACTTTTATTTTAGAACCTGGAACATAATTAGCATTACCCACAGATTCTAGTGCTTTAATCTTTGGCTTTGCTTTTGCAAAGGATTTAAACATTGCATCTGCTTGAATTAATCCAGCACCCAAAGCGATATCATTACTTGCACTATTAACTCTGAATGCATTCGCTTTTAAAATTGTTTTTATTTGATCTGGTGTTAATTGTTGACCAGAAAATTTTTGTTTTCCTTCTATTAATAAAGCTACAGATGCAGCTACATGCGGAGCCGCTGCAGATGTGCCAAAGAAATTTGGGAATGCATCTCCATCAATATTTACTCCTCCTAAATATACAGTGGTATTAACCCCGTTCGGGGCTGCAATATCTGGTTTATATCTATCAATATTATTCACCTTCGATCCGCCTCTTGAAGAAAAAGAAGCTGCAGAAGGAGTGCCGCCAAATTGTGGTGTATTGGTATAAAGCACAGCTCCAACAGTTAGAGCACCTGTTGCATTAGCTTGACCAACGATTGTTCCAGAGCCAGTTGCAAATTCATCAATAGTTCCTTCTCCTCTGAAAATAATGTACTTAAATTTCACATTAGCTCCAGCGGCTTTTACAATCATAATGTTGGTTTGGGTTTGCTCATTCACTGTGAAAGGCAAAACTTCAATAGGGTCTCCATTAATATTTGGTCCGTTTAATCCAAAGAGAGCAGATCCATCACTGTTAACTAAATAAATATCTAAATCTGTTTGTGTACCGGTATTACTTCCTAATGAATATACATTGTCATCCCATTGTAGTACAATAGTATAGTTGCCAGGTGTGAGTGATAATTTTTGATAAACTTTGCCCGATCCAAAAACGTGTGCCTGACCAGTTATTCCTACCGGAGCTAAACCTGGAACAAATGTACTTTCATAAGCTTTAGAACCATAGTTACCTGCGGCAGAAACATAAGTAACTCCATTAGCAACTACTTCATCTACTGCTTTAGAAACTACACCATCTTTATAAAATGGTTCTGTAATGTAAGTAACATCATCTACTATTACTTTACAACCTGCAGTTGCCATACTTCTAATACCTTCTGCAAAATCACCAGCACTAATAAATCCTGTTCTAAACGCTAAGCTAGATTTTGGTGCTATATCATGAATAATTTGTAGCATAGCTCTACCTTCATCTGTTCTTGC
>JBKJQV010000280.1:0-4697 GCA_046593815.1 Sediminibacterium sp.
ATTTATGGACAAGAAATAACGGATGTTGCTGTTCGTTCATCAGCTACGGCTGAGGATTTGCCCGACGCTTCTTTTGCAGGGCAACAAGAAACTTATCTTAATGTAAGAGGACCAGCTCCACTAATGAATGCAGTTAGAAATTGTTTTGCTTCCATCTTTACAGACCGTGCTATAAGTTACAGGCAAAGTTTTGGCTACGATCATTTTAGTATTGGACTTTCAGTATGTGTTCAAAAAATGGTTCGAAGTGATTTAGGTGCTTCTGGTGTAGCTTTCTCCTTAGATACTGAAAGCGGATTTAAAGATGTAGTTGTAATTAATGCATCTTTTGGATTGGGTGAAATGATTGTACAAGGCTCAGTTTCGCCAGATGAATATATTGTTTTTAAACCTACCCTTCAGAAAGGCTTTAGCAGCATCATAGAAAAAAAATTGGGCAAGAAAGATAAGATGATGGTTTATGGAGATAACCCTGATGAGCGAGTGCAAATTATTCCAGTAGAAAAACCATTGCAAAACAGATATTGTCTTAAAGATGAAACCATTGTTAAACTAGCAAAATGGGTAACTAAAATAGAAAAGTATTACAGCAATAAAAAGGGGCATTGGTGTCCTATGGATGTAGAATGGGCATTAGATGGACTTTCAAAAGAATTATTTATTGTACAAGCAAGGCCGGAGACAATTCATTCGAGAAAAGATTTTTCTTCAATTACTGAATACATAATGGATGAAGCATCTCCACGGAAGACAATTTTTAAAGGGATAGCTGTTGGTGATAAAATTGGTTCAGGAAATGTATCAATATTATTTTCATTAGATAAAAGGATAACAGAAGGGCATGAATTTCAAGCTGGAGATGTTTTGGTTACTGACATGACCGATCCTGACTGGGAGCCCATTATGAAAAAGGCTTCAGCGATTATAACCAATAAAGGAGGCAGAACCTGTCATGCTGCTATTGTTGCCAGAGAATTAGGAATACCAGCTATTGTTGGATGCGGTATTGCTACTGAAGTTTTAAGTGATGGTCAATTAGTTACAGCATCATGTTGTGAAGGTGATGAAGGTATTGTGTATGAGGGCGATATTCCGTATAAAAGAATTGAAACAAATTTAAAAGACCTTCCTTCAGTAAAGACACCGATAATGTTGAATGTGGCTTCCCCCAATTTGGCATTTCGTTTTTCACATTTACCCAATGCTGGAGTTGGATTAGCAAGGGAAGAATTTATCATCAACAATTATATTCAAGTACATCCTCTTGCATTAATGCAGCATCAAAATTTAAATGATCCTGAATTAAGTGCAACAATAAAAAAAATGATATTAGGTTTTGAAAATGAAGAAGATTTTTTTATACAGAAACTCAGTTACGGGATAGCAAAAATTGCTGCTGCTTTCTATCCCAATAAAGTTATTGTTCGATTTAGTGATTTCAAAAGCAATGAATATTATAATTTACTTGGGGGCAAATATTTTGAACCACATGAAGAAAATCCGATGATCGGATGGAGGGGAGCAAGCAGGTATTATTCTCCAAAATATAAAGAAGCGTTTGGAATGGAATGTAAAGCCATTAAAAGAGTAAGAGAAGAAATGGGCTTGAATAACGTTGTAGTAATGATTCCTTTTTGCAGAACTGTTGAGGAGCTTCATAAAGTACATGAAGTAATGAAGGACTATGGCTTAGAAAGAGGGAAAGATGGATTGGAGTTATTTTTGATGGCCGAAATTCCATCTAATATAATTATGGCAGAGGAATTTGCTAAACATATTGATGGATTTTCAATTGGTTCTAATGATTTAACTCAGTTAACATTAGGGCTTGATAGGGACTCTTCATTAGTTGCACATTTATACGACGAAAGAAATCCTGCTGTAAAAGAATTATTGCGAATGTTAATATCAACTGCTAAAAAAATGAATGTTAAAGTAGGTATTTGTGGCCAAGGTCCAAGTGATTTCCCTGATTTTGCTCAGTTTTTAGTTGAACTTGGTATCGACAGTATTTCGGTAACGCCAGACTCAGTTATTAAAACATACAGAGCAATTTCAGAGGTAGAAATGGCTATGGATTTGTAGTTCCCTCACTTTTTATATTGCTCTATTATTTCAATGAGCATATTAGCAAACGAGCTAAGAGTGAATTCCTCGAATAAACATTTAAATTTTTACATAAACATCCTCTATTGGAGGATGTTTTTTATTGTATATTGAGCAGTGTAATTTATACACTGTTCATATTGCTTAATTAAATATCGATTGCTATGTCTACTTTAAGTACAACCCAACTTCCAAAAATGAGTTTCTGGCAAATTTGGAATATGTGTTTTGGCTTTTTTGGGATCCAGTTTGGATGGAGCCTTCAAATGGGAAATATGAGTGCCATCTATGAATACTTAGGTGCAACTCCAGAGCAAATTCCTGGATTATGGTTGGCAGCTCCAATGACCGGACTGCTTATCCAACCTGTTATTGGTTACATGAGTGATCGTACCTGGCATCCAAAATTAGGAAGAAGAAGACCTTATTTTTTGGTAGGTGCAATACTTAGTTCTTTGGCATTATTTATTATGCCCAATGCTTCAACTATTTGGATGGCGGCTGGAACCTTATGGATACTCGATTCATGTATAAATGTGAGCATGGAGCCATTTAGGGCATTTGTTGCAGATAATTTAGATAAAAAACAACAACCAATGGGCTTTGCTATGCAGAGTATGTTTATTGGGTTGGCGTCATTTGTTGCTGGTTATTTACCACAAAAATTAGTTCAATGGTTTGGTGTTTCAAGAGATAAAGCTGCTGGGGGTATTCCACAAAATATAATGTACTCTTTTTATATAGGTGGCGCTGTATTTTTAATTGCTGTGTTGTATACAGTTTTTAAAAGCAAAGAATATCCTCCTGCAGATCTTAATTGGAGAGATAAAGTAAAAGAATCGAATAAAGGTTTTGGTGGAGGAGTTAGAGAAATTTTTCAATCTGTAATTAATATGCCTGATAGAATGAAAAGACTGGCATTGGTTAACTTTTTAACTTGGCCAGGATTATTTTTGATGTGGTTTTATTATAGTACTGGAGTAGCATCAAATATCTTTAAGGGAGATCCAAAAACTAGTAGCGATTTATATACACAAGGGTTAGAATTTGCCAATACAACATCTGCTATTTTAAATTTGGTAACATTTGCATTTTCATTTTCATTGCCTTTTTGGGTTGGCAAAATTGGGAAAAAATATACACATACTATTTGTTTGTTAATTGGCGGTGCTGGACTTATTTCTGTAAATTATGTTGAGAATCCTAACATGCTTTATTTCTCTATGGGAATGGTTGGAATTGCATGGGCTTCTGTGCTTTCAATGCCCTACTCTATGTTAGCCGGTTGTATACCTGCTGCAAAAATGGGTATTTACATGGGTATATTTAATTTCTTTATTGTATTGCCAGAAATCATTGCTTCATTATTCTTTGGAAAAATAATGGTAAATTTTTTACATAATGATCGATTATTAGCAGTACAAGTTGGAGGATCTCTATTAATTGTAGCAGGAATTATTTGTGCAATAGTTATTAAAGAAGAAGAAGATTAATTAATTTTAAAACAATAATATGTTTCGGTCAATCAGTTCTCTTATTTGTTTGTTCGTTATACTTAATACGACTAATGCTCAGTATGCAACAATTTATCCAACCAATTGGTATGTTGGAATGAAATGGAATAAAGTACAATTAATTATTAAAGGTGAATATGATGGGTTTAAAAATGAGCAAGTAAAAATTAATAACCCAGGTGTTCGGTTACAAAAAAAACATTCTTTCGAAAATGGTAAATACATGGCGTTAGATTTATTAATTGCTCCTTCGGCAAAACCAGCAAATGTATCTATTGAATTTATATCAAACAATAAGTCACATGCAGTTAGTTGGGAACTAAAAAAACGTAGGACGGGTGCTGGTAAAAATTTTGTAAATGGAATTACTTCAAAAGACTTTGTATATCTATTAATGCCAGATCGATTTAGTAATGGAGATGTAACAAATGACAAGTTCTCTAATTATCGCGATACCATTAGCGATACCAAGAACCCCATAGTAAGACATGGTGGCGATTTACAAGGGGTTATCAATCACCTCGATTATTTTAAAGAGCTTGGTATAACTGCGTTATGGCTTACTCCAGTAATTGAAAATGATATGCCTCTCGAAAATGAACAAGCTGGTATGATGGCAGGTTATCATGGATATTGGTTTACCAATCATTATAAGGTTGATCAACGATTAGGAGGTGAAACTGCTTATAAAAAATTAATTGATGCAGCACATGCATATGGAATAAAAATAATTCAAGATGCTGTTTATAATCATGTTGGAATTGAGCATTGGTTTTACAAAGATGCTCCTTCAAAAGATTGGATCAACCAATGGAATAATTATACAAATACCAATCATCGAAACGAAACAATTTTTAGTAATAATGGGAATGAAATTGATAAAAAAATAATGTTAGATGGTTGGTTTGTTCCTCATTTGCCAGATATCAATCAGCGTAATCCATTTGTAAGTAATTATTTAATTCAACATGCTTTATGGACAGTAGAAGAGTTTGGAATCGATGGTTGGAGAGTAGATACTTATAAATATTGCGATGAACAGTTTTTAAATAATATCAATGCTGCATTATTAAAAGA
>JBKJQV010000367.1:0-11812 GCA_046593815.1 Sediminibacterium sp.
CTCCTCATTCTATAGGGATTATTTACGCAAACGATGTCGGGATTTTTCCCGTAAATTGTAATATTAATTCCTAAAAGAATGACTCATTCATGAAGTTTGAAGCTATAACTATTAAAGACATTGCCAAAGCCCTTGGTTTATCTACCTCAACTGTAAGTAGAGCTTTGAGAGATAGCTATGAAATTAGTCCAGAAACCAAGACTAAAGTGCTAGAATATGCAAGGGAAATGAATTATCGACCAAACCCAATAGCATTGAGTTTAAAAGAAAAAAGAAGTAGCTCAATTGGTGTTTTGGTAAGTGAAATTGCCAACAGCTTCTTTTCACAAGCTATTAACGGCATCGAATCTGTGGCACAACAAAAAGGATACAATGTTGTAATTGCCCAAAGCAAAGAGGATTATAATCGTGAAGTATCTGCTTTGCAATATCTAGCTTCTAGAAGTGTAGATGGTATATTACTTTCAGTTTCATCTGAAACCAGCGATTTTAGTACTATTGAAGATTTGAATAATAGAGGTATGCCAATTGTGTGTTTCGATAGAGTTATTGATAGTTTAGAAACGCACAAAGTAATAGTAGATAATTTCATGGCATCCTATAATGCAACTATTCATCTTATAAAAAATGGATATAAAAATATAGTATGCATAGCAAATGCTTCTTTATTATCAATCTCAAGAGATAGAGTTGAAGGGTATAAAAAAGCTATGAATGATAAAAAACTTCCAATTTTTGAATCATCAATATATTATTGCCCACATGGAGGATTAAATTATGAAGAAGTTGAATTGGTTATGCAAAAAATTATGAAATCAAAAGCCAATACAGATGCCATTATTGCATGTTCTGATAAAGTAACTACCAATATTTTGAGGTATTGTAATTTAAAGAAAATTATTATCCCAGAAAAATTAGGCTTAATTGGTTTTAGTAATCTTGACTTCACAGAACTATTATCACCATCACTATCAGTCGTTCGTCAACCTGCATATGAAATGGGCAAAAAAGCAGCAGAATTATTAATAAGTATGATCGAAAGCAAAAGACCTGTATTAGAATTTGAAACCGTAATATTACCTGCTGAAATAATGCAGCGAATATCTTCAACAAAAAAAATTAAACTAATTTAACTGCTTGCCTAGCTAACATAACCCACTTCCCTTTTTCTTTTTGAAAAACCAGCAAAATTTTAAGTTTAACGGTTCCAGGTTTCCCATTATCATTAGTAGTTGCATTAAGTGTATGCCTAATAATGGCAGTTTTGCCAGATATTTCAATAGTTTGTTCTGTTAAATCAATTGTTACAAAATCTGATTTTCCACTAGCAATTTTTTCAACAAATTCCTTTTTCCCTTCAACATGTCCTCCTGAATGCCCATAACTTAGTTTATCTGAAACTATTGCATTTAATTCTTCAGTAACACCACTAATCATTGCAGCTTTTAATTGTGTAACTGCAGCTTCAACATCAATGCTGTTCTTATTTTGAGAATAACTACCAAAAGCTAATAATGTACCAAAGAAGAACAAAATAAAATATTTCATGTTATAATTTTTCAATCTTAAAATAATCAATTAAAGCATAACCATCATCTTTCAATTTCGATGATTTTATGCAATATAAACCAATTTTTGCACCTACCCATTTTCCGGGTTTCGCAGTAAATAGAACTTGTTTTGGTAATTTAAACTCTATACCGTCAAAACTATATTCTAATTGAGTTTCTCCTTTCTCGTTAACGGTTGAATTAAAATAAATAGTGTTACTAGCAGAAGCTTCTATAAAAACCATCTTGCTTTTTTCTCCCATTTCTGCTTTTAAAGATTGTTCGAGAAATAAGCGATACCCAAGCGAATCTTTTTCAATAAATATTGAAGCATAATCGGTACCAAAAACAATTAAACCAGTTCTTGTACCAACTCGAACATTTTCTAAACTAATTTTAGTAGCTACTTTAAAATGTTCAGAAGGAAATTTTTGCAATAATAATGATGGAACTAAATAATTATTCTTAGTTGAATCGTAAACTTTAATTGCATTCAATCTTAATTTACCATCTTGTATTTGCGCCCAATTTGATTGTGGATTTGCTTGCCATTGCCAGTTAAGATTAAGTTGACTTTTATTCGTACTATTATAATTAACACTTGCACTATTACTTTTTTTGCTTGATGGATATTTAAAATTCAACACTGGCTCTCCTTTTCCATCTCCATCTAAATCCATTCCAATTATAGGCCAATCATTTTCCCAAACCATAGGTTGCAAATGAATTACTCTTCCAAAAAGGCCTTTATCTTGAAAATGTATGAACCAATCCTCATCCGTTTCAGTATTTATCCAAGCACCCTGATGTGGACCATTAATAGCCGAATTGCCTTTATCCATTACAATCTTTCTTTCATAAGGACCATAGATATTTTTTGATCTTAAAACAGTTTGCCAACCTGTTGAAACACCACCTGCAGGCGCAAAAATATAATACCAACCATTCCGCTTATAAAATTTAGGTCCTTCTATAGTTGGATCTATTGTATGCCCATCATAAACAATTTTTTTTTCTCCTATTATTTTAGTGCCACTTGCATTCATTTCTTTTACAACAAGTATACTATTAATGCCTGACCTACTTTTAGCATAAGCATGAATCAAAAATACTTTCCCATCTTCATCCCACAATGGACAGGGATCGATTAACCCTTTTCCTTCTTCAACTAAAACAGGGTCTGACCATGGGCCAAGAATGATTTTTGTTTTAATCATATATATCCCATAATCTGGATCGGGATAATATATATAAAACTCATTGTTATGGTATCGAATAGATGGTGCCCATATACCCGCACCATGCTGCACTTTATCAAAAATATTTTCTGGAATTAGTTTTTGCAAGGCATGACCTATTAAGGTCCAATTTACTAAATCAGTTGAATGAAGAATTGGTAACCCAGGAACATGATTAAAACTTGAAGCTGTCATATAGTATTCGGTTCCTACTCTAACAACATCAGGATCACTATAATCTGAATGAACTATTGGATTTGTATACATTTTTATAGGCTTCCAATTGCCAAGTATTTTTTCTATAGTTAAATCATTAAATTCTTCAATAGATAACTGTTTACTCCAATTGACTCTTTGAGATGAGTTTGCGCCCGGACCAATACTATTATATTCTGCATATCTAGCTGTATTTTCATTAGAAGGGTTCTTCCAATTATTCCATCCCTCTTTAACTATATGTTTTCCCAACCAACAATTTATATAAGTAACACTTGCCGTAGGCGACCATGGTCTACCTAATGAAACTTTATTAATATTGGTATCAGCAGTTAGTTTACAATAATAAAATACAAAGCCAAATGGGATGATACTATTGGTTGATGCTGCAGTAACGTGTGAATTTTTTTTACTGTGAATTGTGCATTGATTAAAAACTGCGGTAGCTGCACCAAATATAAAATCTGTTGTTCCTTCTATATAACATTTTTCAAAATAATGCTTTACACCATTTCCACTTAAAAACAAAACATCTTGATTGCCAATCATGTTACAGTTTTTAAAAGAAGCCCTATTTCCCTCAATGCGCAGTGCTACAGCTTGTCCTGCTGTAAACCCTGCATCGTTTTGAAAGGAAATGTTTTCTGCATGAAAATCATTGCCATACACAAAAAAAGAAGCACATGTCCAAGTATTTAATGTATCTCCATTTGCAAGTTGAGTTCCAGCGTGATTGTTAAAAGTTAGGATGGTTTCATTTGGGCCTTCTCCAATAAGTGTGATATTGCTTTTGCTAGCATCAACAGTTATAACTTCTTTATAAATGCCTTTTTTAATGAGTATTTTAATTGGCTTGCTATTACCCGATGGGATTGAATTTAATGCAGATTGAACTGAAGTGAATTTACTATTGCCGTTTTTAGAAACAATAATATCATACTTTTTTGATGATTGTGCTAAAGTTGAAAAAGTTATTAAAGAGCATAAAAATAAGTTGATCATTAATAGTTTCAACATAATTATTTCTTAATTGGTACAATAATTCGTTGATTTAGCTCCGTATTTAATTGACGTAATTCTTGCAGTACCAATTGAGCAATAATTCTAGCTCCTAATTCATTAAAATGAGTATTATCTATTTTCCCATCCGGATAATTAGGGTGTTCATTTGGCTTTAGTTGAAGAAATAATTTAGTAGAATTTTCTTTTCCATATTGTTGATAAATAGCCCTGCTTTTAGTATCGAGGTCAATCAATAAAACATTTTCTTTAAACGCCACTTCTCTAACATAATCAGAATAGCCTAAATGAGTTTCTACTGCATTTCCGTTATTGTCAAACTTTCTTCTGCTAACTGGTGTAAACAAAATGGGTATGGCTTTTTTGGCCCTTGCTTCATTTACAAAACGAGTAAGATTCATTCTAAAAGTATCTGGTGTTGCATAACGTTCTGCTTTATCTTTAGACTCATCATTATGTCCGAATTGAATAAAAACATAGTCGCCTTCTTTTGCATTATCCACTACTTTTTGCCATAATTGTTCACTAATAAATGTTTTAGTGCTTCTTCCATTTTTAGCTATATTTTTTACAACCACTGAAGTATCCCAAAAGTAGGCGAATGGCATACCCCATCCTGTTTCAGGATATGCTTTTGTTTCTTTAACAGACATAGTGCTATCGCCACATAACCATATCACTACTTTTTTTTGGTCAGGAATAAAAGAAACCATTACAAATAATAAAGGAAGAATTATTTTTTTCACTTTACAATTGAATTAATGTATACTTCAATATTAGTATATATTTTATGAATAGTTTTTTTTATTGCATCTTTTGAATCATGTGGATTTAAACCATTGGCTTTTTCCCAATCGTCTGGCATTCCATCCTGATCTGAATCTTTTAAAGTTGGCAATGATTTTAAAGTTGGCCAAGCATCAACTGTTTTTTCATATTCAGTTCCATGAGGATATCCACCTTGTACATCGATAAACCGTCCTTTGTTATTTTTTACATCATTGATCACTCTTATATCCATAGTATCTCTAGCATAAGAAGCACCTACTGATTTAGTCACTAAATAATATGCATCAAATGGAGAATCCGTTTTCAATGTTTCTGTAGGAAATGACATTTTCATAACAGCAAGGGATTTATCAGATTCAGTCCCGCCATTTCCCATATCTATTCCTAAATAATTATTTTTGCTTACTTCCTTAGACCCATATACATAATTTCCTGCTACAAAAAATTGACCAAACCCTCTTGTTTCATTTTTGGTAGGGTTTACAATTCTGTATCGCACATTTTCTTTTGTACCTGGTCCAGCTTTGTAATAATTATTTACGATATTATATTTACCTGCTTCACCACCATAAGTACTATTGTGTTCCCAATTATAAATTACATTGTTTCTAAAATCTACAAACTCATCAGCTGCTCCTAAGCGAGCACCATTAAATCTTGGATTCCTACTTAAACAATGTGCAAACAAATTATGGTGTGCTGTTAAATGACTTCCGCCCCAAATTCCACCATATCCATGGTGTTCATAATCTTTATCTCCTGTTTCAAAATGATAAGAATAATTCAATGGCTCAGTAATCAAGTTCCATTGAAAAGTTGTACTGTCGCCACCATACATCGAAAAAACTTCATCTGTACTCCAACTCATACTACAATGATCTATAATTATATTTTTTTTCTTTCCACCTCCAAATGCATCATCTCCACCATTACCATCCACCATTCCACCTTTTTGATTTTTATCTCCCATTCTAAAACGCATGTACCTTACAATTGAATTATTACCAGCTATTTGTACACTGTAATCTGCTAAACAAATACCTTCACCAGGTGCAGTTTGTCCTGCAATTGTTATGTCACCGCCTATATTTAATTTACTGTTTAAATGTATAGTGCCTGAAATAGAAAAAACAACAATTTTTTTCCCTTTGGTAGTTACTGCTTCTCTAAAACTTCCTGGCCCATCATCATTTAAATTATTAACTATAATTACTTTTCCACCTCTTCCTCCTGAAGTGTATTTGCCATACCCTTCAGCGCTTGGGAATGCAATTGGAGTATTTGATAGATCTGTTGTTTGAGTTTTACCAAAGAATGGGAAACCAAAAACGCAAATAAATACGATAACCTTATTATAAACTTTTTTCATTCTTCTACAATTAAAAAAAGACTGTTTTCACAGTCTCTTGCATATTAATAACCAGGATTTTGTTTTAGGTTAAAGTTTGCATCAACCGCTGGTTGAGGAAATGGAAGTAGCTCTGCCCTACCAGTTGTAAAACCTGTAGCAAAACGAGATAACGCTACAGTATTAATAGTTGCTCCCATCCAAACAACTCTTGTAGTTCCAGTTGGTTGAGTTGCAGGCTCTGGAGTGTAAAACGAATTCCTCCATAAATTCACATCATCGGCAGTAGAATTTGTATTGAAATACATAGACTGTGGCAAGTTAGCAAATGCACCTACTCGATTAGACATGTCCAACAATGTTTGTTTAGTACTTGCAATAGTTGAAGCCAATAAATTCCATCTAATTAAATCATATTTTCTTATTCCTTCTCCGCCTAATTCTAAAGATCTTTCTTTGACTAATGCAGTAAAAAAATCTGCCTTTGATAATCCAGCAGGCAAATCTACAGTTGGATCAGTTGCTGTAATAGATTTACCATACCCTCTTCTTCGTATTTGATTTACTGCATTATAAGCTGCAGCAGATGGTCCACTTATTTCATTTTCAGCTTCAGCAAGCATTAATAGTACATCAGCATACCTTATTAATTGCCACTTTAAACTAAAATATTGAACTGCATCAGTTGCTGAAACTACTGGACCACTGATCCAATCTCTTCTATATTTGCCATCATTAATTGCGGTTATTGCTTGTCCTACTTTTATTGATCCATCTGCTGCAACATTATAAGGACAACAAGTTACATCTCTTCTTAAATCATTTTGTGCAAATGAATAAAAGTACGAAGGCAAAACATTGATGCTTTTATTACCAAAAGTTCCTACAGTTGGCCCATTATAATAAGCCAATTTTGTATCAGCTACAGCAAGTCTACCAAAACCACTGGCCTGAAACATTAATTCTCCTTGAGGATCTGAAATTACTCTTGCATTTACTTGATCTTTCCATAAAGCCCTGAAGCTTGGATTTAATGTATGTTGACCAGAACTAATGATTTCGGTACATTCTTCCTTTGCAATTTGATAATAGGTTAATGGATTACTACCTCTTTGCATTGTTCCATTTTGACGTAAAGAAAAGCCGCCTCTAAATAATGCAATTCTTGCACGTAATGCTTTTACAGCACCTTTTGTAATTCTTTCATCAACTTGATCTCCGATTGATACAACTTCATTCCTCCAAGGAACTAGTGTTGCAGCTAATTTTAAATCATCCAATAATCTTTCATAAATTGAATCTCTATCTACTTTTCTAGGAAATGGATTATTATCTGCAATTGTAGCAGCTGCATTAAAATGCAATGGCAAATCACCCCAGTTACGTATTGCTTCAAAATAAAATTGAGCTCTCAATGTTAATGCTTCTCCGTGCAACCGTGCAAGCTGCTTTTTTTCCTGATCAGATCCATTTTTATATTTATCCATCGCTGGAATATTGTCTATACAAATATTGGCGAATTCAATTCCTTGAAATAGCTGATTAAATGGATTGGTAATTTGTGCATTTCCAGGTGTAGCAGCATAACGTGCGATATCTCTTCTATCGTTATCAGCATTTCCTGTAGGCCCTTGCATTTCGTCATTATCAACTGGATAATACAAACTCAAACGAATACCATAACCTGCATCTCCAACTAATCTACTATAAACACCAGCAATAGCTTTTGTAGCACTTGGAACATCGCTGAAAACCAATTCAGCACTTACTTCTGTAATTGGCTTTTGGTCTAAATATTTCTGACAACTTATTAATAAAGTTACTGTAAGTGTTAAAGTTAAAGTCAGTTTGTTAATATACTTACTGATCATATATTGATTTTTAAAAAGTCTAATTAAAATGATGCATTAATTCCGAAAATAAAAGTTCTGCTTTTTGGATAGGCCGAATAATCGAGCCCTGGAGTTAGTGGACTACCTGCTACACTAACTTCAGGATCGTATCCAGTATAACTTGTAAGTACAGCCAAGTTGTTTGCGGTGAAATAAAAACGAAGTTTTGTCATTTTTAATTTCAGTAAACTTTTAGGTGATATATTATATCCTAAAGTTAAATTATTCACTCGTAGAAATGAGCCATCTTCAATTGCCCATGAATGGGGAGTAAATGCACCAGCACTTTTTAATGGTGCCCAAATAGCTGCATATGCATTCAATCTTGCTAAATCATCTGGCGCAATTCCTACTACTTGATTGGATGAATTTACCCATTGAACAGTTTCACCTGTTGGCGAAATTACTTTCCAACGGTTACTCATTATATTCAACATATTTGAATTGCTAGAATAAGCATTAGTAAATTCAATTTTATTAGCATTATAAACATCGTTTCCAACTGAGAAATTCAAGAATAAACTCAAATCCCAGTTCTTATAAGAGAATTGCTGATTTAAGCCACCTGTATATTTTGGATTAGGGTTTCCAATTATTTTACGATCATTATTTAAATCTATTACACCATCTCCATTTAAATCTTTGAAACGAATAGAACCAGGCTGAACCGGTCCTATTATACCAGCATTTGTAGGAACACCTGCCTTTAAAGTATATACTCTTGTAGTGTAATTGTAATCGAAATCATTCACTCTATAAAACCCATCAGTTACCAGTCCCCACATAGAACCTACGGGATCTCCTATTCTCACAATATAATCTGTTGGCTGTCCGGAAACACCCCAACTAGCCGCAGGGAAAAAACTCTTTTGATTTATCCCTAATTCCTCTACTTTATTTTCATTAAAGGATATGTTGAAATTTGCATTCCAAATAAAATCTTTCTTTTTAATGATTTGAGCATTCAATTGTATTTCAACACCTCTGTTATTTGTTTTTCCAATGTTTTGCAATTGAGAGGAATAACCAAATGTAGAAGCAATAGGCACATTCAATAATAAATTTCTAGAACTATTATTATATATATCAACTGATAAATCAATGCGTTTAAAGAAGCTAATGTCTACACCAAGGTTTCTACTTTCTGTTGACTCCCATTGTAAATTTTGATTAACCAATCCGGCTGAAGAAAACGCGTTTAAGGCTTGGTTATTTAACCCATAATAGAAAGATCCATCATTTCTAAACGTAGTTAAATATAAGTAATCATTTATCCGATTATTACCTACAGTTCCAAAGCTCGCCCTGAATTTTAAATCAGAAATTGCATTTATATTTTGCATAAACTTTTCACTTTTCATTCTCCAAGCGAAGGATGCTGCTGGGAAATAACCCCATTGTTTTCCTGGAGCAAATTTAGAAGCCCCATCTGCTCTCATGTTAAATGAAAATAAATACTTGTCCATTAAAGTATAATTTATTCTTCCAAAAAATGAAAGGCTTGTATACCTTGATTTGTTTAATTTAGGAAATCCTGTAAAAGGTACCCCTAAACTAGTTTTATTGAACGCATCATTAGCAGATATTAAGTTTGGATAGTTTCTATATATATTATTTTTAGTATCAGAACTTAAGTCGTAGGTTTCTTCTCCTATTAGTACACTAAAGTCATGGATCTTTTTATAATTATTTAAAGTATAGGTTATTACATTAGAGTTAGTTATTATCTTTCTGCCAATGGTATCCAAAGAAACAACAGGCTTTTTAGATCCTTGTAAAACAGAATATGGAGTTATGGAATCATTAAACTGACGATCAACAAAACTATTATCATCGTATCCAAATGTAGATTTGAATGCAAGATTTTTAGTTATTTGATAACTTAAATTTGCAGTAATATTAAATACGTTAGTAGTTTTATTTCTATACTCAGCATTTGCCAACGCAATAGGATTATATAGTGTTAGTCCATTACCAACATTCGGATCTGCTAAAGGATCTGAATCTTCAATCAATTGATTACCAGATATAAATGGACGGTATTTTACAGCATTTCTTAATCTATTGTATGCTGAGCCCTTTGTATCACTTACCCCCGCACCATAAACATTTTGATTTGTAAATCTTGTACTAACACCCACAGATAATTTATCGGTTATTTTATAATCTCCTCTAAAAATAAGAGCATGACGTTGATAGCTCGAATTAATAACGATTGCTTTATCATCGTTATAAGTGTACCCAAAATTATAAGTGAATTTTTTTGTCCCACCATTAATTGATACATTATGCGTTTGCATAGCACCAGTTCTTCCAAATACTTCTGATTGCCAGTCTACAGGATTCGTATTCTTGTATACATTCAACGTATCCCAAGTAGTTCCATAATTTTTAGTAAAAGTTGTACTATCCACCGCACTACCTCTAGCTCTTTCAGATTGATATACTACAAAATCATAAGGACTTAATACTTCCAATTTTTTAGCCAAAGACTTTGTTCCAATAAATCCATTATAGTTTAGTTTTAGCTTACCTCTTTTACCACTTTTTGTTGTAATTACTATTACTCCGTTTGCGCCACGAGCACCATAAATTGCAGTAGCAGCTGCGTCTTTTAACACATCAATAGATTGAATGTCTTGAGGAGCAATTGCATTTAATCCATTTTCTACTTGTACACCATCTATAATATATAAAGGAGAATTATCACCTGTGATAGACATTCCACCTCTCACACGAATTCTAATTGCCGCATCCGGAGAACCTTCAGCTGTTGTGGCTGTTACACCTGCTAATCTTCCATTAAGTATTTCTGAGGCAGAATTAATTGGTATGTCTTTAAAATCTTTTGCACTTATTGAAGAAACAGATGCTAACACGTCTCTTTTTCTAACTGTTTGATAACCGATTACAACTACATCATCTAATTGGGCATCTTGCTTAGTAAGTTTAACCATTAAATCACTATTACCAACTGAAAATGTGCTCGATTTAAAACCAACATAGCTAAAATCGATAGTAGGCTTCCCAGTTGTTGAAAGTGAAATAGTAAAATTACCATCTTGATCAGTTTGAGTTCCCTTTATAGCCGATTTTGAAGTAATACTTACTCCTTGTAAAGGAATTCCTGACTCATCAGTTACTTTTCCTTTTACAAGCTTTGTTTGAGCACTCAACTGAGAAGTTAAAATAAACAGGAAAAATACAAGTGTAAATTTTCTCATAATAGCAAAATATTTAGACAATCGTTTCTTTTAGCAATAATCAGACATACAATTCTATTCATATTATGCTTGGTTTCAACCCTATTTCATCCTTTTTTTTACGCAATCGATGCCGATAACGATACCTTCAACAGACAATATTAATTTCTCGCAATATTATGGCTCAATTAATTAAATTTATCCAATGAAGTTATTACTCCTTTCTGTTGGAAAATCGCATGAACTATATGTAAAAATCGGTATTACCGACTTCTCCCAAAGGATCAATAAATATTTTAAGGCCGATTGGCAGTTAATTCCAGCACCAAAAAATGCTGCCAAATTTTCCGATGAGGACTTGAAAAAGGCTGAAGCAGAATTAATTCTTCAAAATATTCAAAAAGACGACTTTTTGGTTTTATTAGATGAAAGAGGAAAAATGTTTAGTTCCACTGAATTAGCTAAATTTTTACAACAACGCGCCAATGAAAGCAATAAAAGAATTATTTTTTTAATTGGTGGAGCATTTGGTGTTGGTGAAACTGTAGTTAAAAGA
>JBKJQV010000019.1:0-3190 GCA_046593815.1 Sediminibacterium sp.
GCTAGTTATCATATGAATCGATTGTACTTATGCATTGTTGCTTTCACAACCTTTTTTTGTGGGTATTCTCAAAGTGCTACCTCAGTTAAAGTTCAAAAAACTTCTTTTAGAAAAGACACATTGAGTATTGTTCAATTTGGAGCAAAACCCGACTTATTTTTAATAAATACAACAGCAATTAATAATGCAATTATTGCTATGAATAAAAAAGGTGGCGGTGTGGTTTTAATACCAAGAGGAACATGGTTAACCGGTCCTATTATCTTAAAAACAAATGTAAACTTACATATTGCCAAAAATGCTTTGGTTATTTTTACACCAGATTTTAATCAATACCCATTAGTAGAATCTTCTTTTGAAGGAGTTGATGCTGCTAGATGTAAATCGCCTATTAGTGCAGAAAATCAAACCAATATTGCAATTACTGGAGAAGGAATATTTGATGGGAATGGTTTTTATTGGCGTCCTTTAAAGAAAGAAAAATTATCGGAATCTGAATGGAAGAAACACCTAAATAAATATGGTGGTGCCTTAACTGATGATAAAAAAACATGGTATCCTTCAAAAGCAGCAGCTGATGCATCTACTAAGAAAGATATTGGTAAATTAATTAATGGAAAAAAATTAGCTGACTTTGAATTGATCAAGGATTTTCTTCGTCCGCATATGGTTAGAATTGCGAATTGTAAAAGAGTACTAATTGAAAAAATCACTTTAGAAAATTCTCCTTTTTGGACTACTCATATATTGTTGAGTGAAGACATTTCGATTAACGGCTTAATAGTAAAAAATCCCTGGTATGGTGCAAATACGGATGCCATTGATTTAGAAAGCTGTAAGAATGTATTCATGGAAAACTGTGTATTTGATACTGGTGATGATGGAATTACAATTAAAAGTGGGAGAGATGAAGAAGGAAGAAAACGTGGTGTGCCAACTGAAAATGTTGTAGTTAATAATTGTACTGTGTATCATGCGCATGGCGGTTTTGTAGTTGGAAGTGAAATGAGCGGTGGGGCAAGGAATTTATATATTAGTAATTGTACATTTATTGGAACAGATATTGGACTTCGTTTTAAAACAACAAGAGGAAGGGGAGGAGTTGTTGAAAATATATATGTTAAGAATATTCAGATGAAAGATATTGTAGGGGAAGCTATTCTTTTTGATATGTATTATGCAGCTCAAGATCCTGTTGCAATGGCAGGAGAAAGACGAGAACCACCAACAGTAGAGATACTTCCAGTAAATGAAACAACACCTGTATTTAGAAATTTCTTTATGGATAATATCAATTGTGATGGGGCTTCTAAAGCAGTATTTGTTAGAGGTATACCAGAAATGCCAATTAAAAATATTCAATTAAATAAACTAACAATTAGAGCAGATAAAGGTATTGATATTCAGGAAGCTCAAGATGTTCTTGTTAAAAACAGTACAATTATTTCAAAAGAAGTTAACCCAGTTGCCTATATTTTAAATAGCAGAAATATCCAATTCGAGAATCTGAAATATGGGAATAATGCTTCACTTTTTCTTTTATTGCAAGGGCCAAGATCTGCTAAAATTATATTGAATGGTATTTCAACAAAGCAAACTAATAAACTTTTCACAACAGATTTTGGTGCAACAGATAATATGGTTGAACAAGCAAAGAGTAAATAGTATTTGTATGAAGAAACTGATTTTTATTTTATTAATTGGAGCTAATTCTATTGTGAGTGCACAATTGAATAATGCTGAACAATTAATTGCTACTTCCATGAAATTGTGGCCAGATTCATTTTATGCTAAATCGGGTGGAAGAGCAAGATGGAGTTATGATCAAGGCGTTATTTTAAAAGGGGTAGAAGGTGCTTGGAAGTTAACTGGCAATGGATCTTATTTTAATTATATCCAACACAGTATGGATTTCTATGTAAAAGAAGATGGTTCTATTTATGATTATAAGCCAGATGAATTTAATATTGACCATCTTAATAATGGGAAATTATTATTGCTTTTATACAAAGTTACAGGCAAGGAAAAATACAAGAAAGCAGTTGATCTTTTGAGATCTCAGTTAAAATCACATCCACGAACAACTTTAGGTGGCTTTTGGCACAAGAAAATTTACCCTTCCCAAATGTGGTTAGATGGCTTGTATATGGGTGAACCCTTCTATGCAGAATATGCCGCAACCTTTCACGATGATGCTGCATTCAATGATATAACTCGTCAGTTTGTTTTGATGGAACAACATGCAAAAGATTCCAAAACAGGATTACTATATCATGCTTGGGATGAATCTAAAGAACAACAATGGGCTGATAAAAAAACTGGTCGTTCGCCACATGTTTGGGCAAGAGCAATGGGATGGTATGGAATGGCAATGGTAGATGTGTTGGATCATTTTCCTGCAAACCATCCTGGCAGAGATTCTATTATACAAATATTGAATCGATTTGCAAAAACTGTTGCTGCTTATCAAGATAAAGTAAATGGACTTTGGCTTGATATTCTAGATATGCCCAAAGAACCAAAAAATTATTTTGAATCTTCTGCGTCATCCATGTTTGTTTATGCATTATTAAAAGGAGTTAGAAAAGGATACCTACCCAAAGCAATGATTCCGATTGCAAAAAAAGGATATGAGAGTGTTGTATCTAAGTTTATAAGAGTTGAAGGCGGACAAATGAATTTATATGGAACAGTAAGTGTTTCAGGATTAGGAGGTAAGCCCTATAGAGACGGAAGTTTTAATTACTATATGAGTGAACCAGTTGTTGTAAATGATGCGAAGGGCATGGGAGCATTTATTCAATGTAGTGTTGAAATGGAATTGGCAATGATAAATCAAAAAGCAATTGGTAAAGAAGTTGTTCTAGATCGTTTTTATAACAATGAATGGAAAAAAGATGTAACAGGTAAATTAATTCGTTGGCATTATAATTGGGACGAAGTTAGTAATAGTGGTTTTTCATTTTTTGGTTCTCTTTTCGAACAACAAGGTGCTGTTTTGAAATCGCTTGATATTGCACCCAATAAAATGTTACTTCCAAAGTCAGGTGTATACATTATTGTAGATCCCGATCATATAAAAGACAATCCTACTCCTAATTATATGAATGAAAAGGATGCTGGTGAAATTGCAAATTGGGTGAAAAACGGCGGTACATTATTGATGATGGCCAATGATAGCAATAATTGC
>JBKJQV010000169.1:0-6688 GCA_046593815.1 Sediminibacterium sp.
ATTCCTGTTTTCATCCAGCAAAATTAAGAAGGATTAATTGCTATGTGACAGTTATCTGACAAAACAAAACAATTAAGGCACTACTTTTGCGCTAATTTTAACAAGTTGTATGAAAAATTAAAAGATAGTATTGCAGCAAAAAAATATTACCAAAATTCAATCAATATCTACCCAACTTCTGCTGCTATGTTTGGACTAGCCAATTTATTAGCAGAACAAAAAGACTCAACAGCATTAATTGTTTGCACCAATGCAAAAACATTGTTTCCCGCTAAAGAAAATAATGCAGATATCTATTTTATTCGAGGTATTTATTATGCAAGAAAAGGCAATGCAGTTAAAGCCAATCGATACTTCGACTCCTGTGTTACTGCCAATTACAGGTACTTTGAAGCATTTATGGAAAAAGGATTCATTTTATTCGACAATTCAAAATATAAAGATGCTTTGGCTATCTTTGAAACAATATTAAAACTAGACCCTTTTTATGCTGATGCATATTATTGGTCGGCAAAATGTTTAGAAAAATTGGGGAACCATGAAAATGCCAAATTAAATTTTGAGAAAGCAGTGAATATAGATCCTGAATTAATTGAAGCAACAGAAGCATTAAAAAGACTTCAACAAAAATAAATTTTATGGCAATTATAGCTCCATCACTATTAAGTGCAGATTTTTTAAATCTTCAACAAGATTGCAATATGCTCAATAGCAGTGTTGCCGACTGGTTTCATTTAGATGTGATGGATGGTCGATTTGTTCCAAATATTAGTTTTGGATTACCGGTAATTAAAGCCGTTCGCAAAGCCACTACAAAAGTTTGTGATGTGCATTTAATGATTGGAGAACCAGGCAATTTTATAAATGCTTTTAAAGAAGCAGGTGCAGATATTTTAACAGTGCATATTGAAGCTTGCATTCATTTACATAGAAATATTCAACAAATAAAAAGCTTAGGAATGAAGGCAGGTGTAGCATTAAATCCGCATACACCTGTATTTTTATTGTATGAAATTATTACTCAAATAGATATGGTTTGTTTAATGAGTGTAAACCCAGGCTTTGGCGGACAAAGCTTTATACCTCAAACAATTAATAAAATTCGTCAACTGAAAGAGTTAATCAAAGAAAAAAATGCTAATGCTTTAATTGAAGTAGATGGTGGCGTTACATTAGCGAATGCTGCAGAAATTATTAAAGCCGGAGCAGATATTCTGGTAGCAGGCAATACGGTTTTTAAATCTTCCGATCCAACAGCAACAATTAAGGCTTTAAAGGAGATTGTTTAATTAAACTACATACTATCCACAACCTGTGTATAAGATTGATTCGCTTGTTGTGATTGAAGAGATTAAATTTGAAATAATAAAGTAACCAGTCTTTTATTCTATTTTAATCTAAAACCAGCAACAGATTGACAGACACTATCATTAGCCTTGAAACCGTTAATCCTATCGAGTTTTTTGGCGTTAACAACGGAAAATTAGATTTACTTAAAAAGAAGTTCCCACTGTTAAAAATCCTCTCTCGAGGTACCCAGTTAAAACTAAGCGGAGCTCCAGAACAAATTGACACAGCTAAAGAAAAAATTGATTTGATTGTTCAGTATTTACAAAGAAATGGACATTTAAGTGAGGGTTATTTTGAACAAATTTTGGGTGGAGATGATGCAGAAGTGATTGATAATTTTGTTGATCGAAATCCAAATGATATTTTAGTTTTTGGCCCCAACGGTAAAACTGTTAGAGCCCGAACTATTAACCAAAAGAGAATGGTTCAAGCAGCCGATAAAAATGATATCGTATTTGCAATAGGACCAGCAGGAACAGGCAAAACATATACTGCTGTTGCATTAGCAGTTAGAGCACTAAAAAATAAACAGGTTAAAAAAATAATTCTTACAAGGCCTGCTGTTGAAGCTGGTGAAAGTTTAGGTTTTTTACCTGGCGATTTAAAAGAAAAAATCGACCC
Organism: Sediminibacterium sp.; assembly: GCA_046593815.1. GTDB lineage: Bacteria > Bacteroidota > Bacteroidia > Chitinophagales > Chitinophagaceae > Sediminibacterium. The sequence continues at coordinate 1,972 of JBKJQV010000169.1, forward strand.
ATATCTAAGGCCATTGTATGATGCTTTAGATGATATGATACCTGCTGATAAATTAGGATATTATATGAGTACCCGTACAATAGAGATAGCACCTCTAGCTTATATGCGTGGTAGAACCCTCGACAACGCATTTATTATTTTGGATGAAGCTCAAAACACCAATGACTTACAACTGAAAATGTTTCTTACTCGTATAGGTGCTAATGCAAAGGCAATTATTACTGGAGATCCTACCCAAATAGATTTGCCTAGAAATATGCGGAGTGGATTGGAGAAATCTACCAGAATTCTTCAAAATATTGATGGAATTGCACATATTACATTGGATGAAGAAGATGTAGTTAGACACAAACTTGTAAAAGCCATTATTAAAGCATACGAAAAAGATAAGGATAAAGAAGAATCAGTTCATGGTCATTCAAACCATAGATAATACTTTTGTACAGATATGAATAAACGACTGATAATTTGCGCTATCGCACTTATTGCAACTAATGTTGATCTCAAAGCTCAACGTCCATCTACTTTAGGCAAACCCAAAGTGGAAAGAAGTTCAACTGATCAAATTACAGTTGATCGTACCAAAGAAAATTTATTTTCTCCTAAAGGTTTTTCAGGAATTGGAACCCTTTTACCTACAGCTCCTCTTGAAATTATGAAAGGTATTGGTAATACAAGAAGTAAAAACGTGTTATTAAAACTAAGCAATGAGTGGGCTGATGGTGGACAAAATGAGCCTTCAATTATGTTTTCTAATGGTGATCTTACAAATCCAAAAAATGTAAGCTATTGGACAATTGGCGCACGTGTTTCTGGAGATAATGTTTTAAAAACACCTCAAACATTTAAGATTTCCTATAAAGCAGGAGTTGATCCAGTTGAAAAAGAATTTTTTTCTATTGACTCCTATGAAGGCAGGGTAAAAATTGGAGATGTAAATACACAAATTGATGGCTATAAATTGTATGTAGAGCAAGGTATATTAACTGAAAAGGTAAAAGTTGCCATTAAGAATTCAAAAGATTGGTACGATCATGTTTTTGATAAAAGCTACTCTTTAATGCCCTTGAATATTTTAGATAAATACATTAAAACCAACAAACATTTACCAGGTGTACAAACAACTGCAGAAGTAATGGCAGATGGATTAGATCTAGGAAAGATGAATGCATTGATGTTAAAGAAAATAGAAGAACTAACTCTATATACCATTCAATTAAAGAAGGAATTGGATGAAACAAAAAAACTAATCAAAAACAAAAAGTAATTATTTAGATTCTTTTAAAATATTGTGCCCCATTTTGTCTCTTTTTGTTTGAAGGTATTTTTCGTTATGCGAATTAGAGGGAACTTCTATTGCTACAACCTCTGTAATTGTTAGTCCATAACCTTTTAATCCCGCTCTTTTCTTAGGATTATTACTCATCAAACGAATATTTTGTATACCTAATTTACGTAAAATTTGCGCACCAACTCCATAATCGCGTTCATCCATACCAAAGCCTAATTGTAAATTAGCTTCTACTGTATCCATCCCTTCTTCTTGTAACTTATAAGCTTTTAATTTATTAATTAACCCAATACCCCTACCTTCTTGGTTCATATATAAAATAACGCCGCTTCCTTCAGCTTCAACCATACGCATAGCTTTGTGAAGTTGATCGCCACAATCGCAACGCAAACTCCCTAATATATCTCCTGTAAAACAACTGCTATGAACTCTAGTAAGAACTGCTTCACCTTCATTCCAAGTTCCTTTAACTAATGCCAAGTGTTCAGCACCACTTGCTTTTTCTTTAAAGGCTACTAAAGTAAAATTACCAAACTGAGTGGGCATATCTACTCTAACAATTTCTTCAATTAACGAATCAGTTTTTAGTCTGTAATCAATTAAATCTTTTATACTAATTATTTTCAAATTGAACTTTTCAGCAATTACTCGTAATTGTGGTAATCTTGCCATCGTTCCATCTTCGTTCATCACTTCTACTAAAACGCCAGCTGGCTCTAAACCTGCTAAACGCGCTAAATCCATTGTTGCTTCGGTATGTCCAGTTCTTCTGAGAACCCCACCTTTTTTTGCTATTAATGGAAAAATATGTCCAGGTCTTCCTAAGTCAGATGGTTTAGTTGTAGGATTAATTAAAGCTTGAGTTGTTTTTGCTCTGTCTTGCGCAGAAATACCAGTAGTTGCTCCATTGCCTATTATATCTACAGAAACTGTAAAAGCCGTTTCATGTGATGAAGTATTGGAACTTACCATTGGTGATAATTCTAATTCAGCACATCGTTCTTCTGTTAAAGCAACGCATATTAAACCACGGCCTTCTTTACTCATGAAATTGATTACTTCAGGTGTAGCAAACCTAGCTGCAATTATAAAATCACCCTCATTTTCGCGGTCTTCATCATCAACTACAATAACCATTTTACCATTGCGAATGTCTTCAATGGCCGCCTCAATACTATCAAGCATACTTCTAATTTATTTGCAAAATTAATGAAACCATTTCAGAAGCAAACAGCATAATTCCGTGTAAAAAGTAAAAAAATCAGTAGAAATAACCTTTAAAAAAGGGTAGAACAATACTAGCATTGACTAATAATTAAATAATCATATGTTAAAAATATTTGTTTTTATTGCCTTTTTATACTTTTCATTATCTGCAACTTCACAGGTTTCTACAGGAAATATTAATGGGAAAATAACACTAAAAAAAGAACAATTCGTGAATGTATTGATCGAATTAAAAAACGAATCAACTGGGCTACTGAAAAAAACAACAAGTAATATTTTAGGACATTTTCAATTCAATAATTTAATCCCCGGATCAAACTATCAATTACGCTTTAACTCACCTAATACTGATACGCTACTCATACAAAATATTGAAGTAATGTTAGGAAAGTCTTTAACAATAGATGTTTCACTTCAATCATCTATTAATTATTTACAACCAGTTTTAATTAAATCAACTTTAATTTCAACTGATAATACTATTAATAAATACTCCTATTTATCCGCTAATACTATTGATCGAATACCAAAAACAGCAAGAGATTTTGGGCAATTATTTCGACTGTTTCCTCAAGCATTTATAAAAGAAAGTTCAACTGGTGCTATTTCTTTTTCGGGACAAAACAATCGCTATAATTCACTTTATATAGATGGGGCTTTACAAAATGATGCCTTTGGATTGTCTTCAACAGGATTTTATGGGGGGCAAACAGGAAATATTCCAATTGCCTTTGAAACCATTGATCAAGTGCAATTGCTTTTCTCACCTTACGACGCTTCGCTCGGTGGCTATACTGGTGCTGCAATTAATATGATTACAAAATCTGGCAAAAATACTCCAACAACTAGTTTCTATAGATACATGAGGGGAAATCAAGAACTGTACAATAATACAGGACTTGTTCTAAGCGGACCGTTTAAAAGAAATCACTTGTTTTATTTTTTTAATGCCGATTTTTTAAGAGAAGCATTTGAAGCAGAATATGATTTTAATAATTATTCAGGCGAAACAAAAAATAATTCTCAATTCAACAATTTCATTAACTCAATCAAAACAAATTACAACTACGATCCTGGTTTATTAAATAAAATAGATAATATCAATGCAATAAAGCTTTCATTTAGAATGGACTTTCAAATTTCAGCAATTCATTCACTAACTGTAAACCTTAAAAAAAATAGTTCCGATAGAAGTAGTTCAACTATGAGTAATAATAATGTTCTATTTTTTAGCAATAATGGTAAATTTTATCAACATAAACATTTTTCAGGATCAATAGAATTAAAGTCAACCTGGAGGAAAAATAAAAGCAATAAACTTTTATTTAGTTACAATAATGCAATAGACGAAACAACTCCATTAGGTAAGGCCTTCCCATCAATTAATATTTTAGATGGCAATGGATATATTATTTTAGGTAGCAATGAAGATGCAACACAGAGTAGGGTGCTTCAAAAAAACTTTACAATCACAAATCAATTTAGCTTTATTAAGCGAAAACATTTTGCCAATGCAGGTTTCGAAATTGAGTTGAATTCAATTAACAATCACTTTTTACAAAATAGTTTTGGTAATTATTTTTACTTTTCTTTAAAAGATTTTTTACGAAATAGTCAGCCTGGTGGCTATGAAATCAATTACAATAAAAATAAGAGTTCAACTGGAGTGAATTTTAGTATTTTAAAAGCCGCCTTCTTTGTTAATGATAAAATTGTAATTAATAAAAAAATCTCCCTTTTAATAGGTGCAAGAATATCAGACCAACAATTTATAACAGCTCCTATTACAGATAGTTTTACAAAGGAATTGGTATTACCTACAATTAAAAAATATCATACCATTGATGGAGCAGATTTTGAACAAAAACCAATCATTCCAATAACTATTTCACCAAGACTAAATTTAATTATTCACCTAAAAAACCAAGGCATAGAAATTAATGCAGGAACAGGAATATTTTCTGGTAGAATGCCACTTGCATGGCTTGGGGGCATTTATACAAATAATGGATTAAACTATGTAAGTTATGAAGCTACTAAACTTCAATTAAGGGGAATTCGATTAATGACTGATGTTTTTAATCAATGGATACCATCCGCATTTAGCGATACTGGAAGTAGAGGAGTATTAAATATTATTTCTGAAAAATTAAGGATGCCTTCTGTATGGAGATCTACTATACAAATGAATAAAAATTG